>JBMOJG010000641.1:0-2560 GCA_049316925.1 Alsobacter sp.
CTCGAAGCCCGACAGCCGGCGCCAGTACTGCACATCGTCGACGATGCGTACCGTCATGGCGATGCCGAGCCGCTTCAGCGACTGGGCATAGTTGAGCGCGAGACGTTCCTGGACGCGGCTCGCCGCGAGAAACTCGAAGGCCAACGGTTCGCCGGACGCTCGGTTGCGCAGCACGCCGTCGCGCATCTCCCATCCGGCCGTCCCGAGCAGGGCGAGCGCCTGGCGGGCGAGGTCGCGGTCGCGGCCGGAGCCGTCGCCGCGCGCCGGCGACCAGCGGCCTTCCAGAATGTCGTCGCGGACCGCAGCCGGAAACCGGGCGAGCAGGGTGCGTTCGCCGGCGGAGGCCGGCAGTCCTGATGCCGCCAGGTCGGAGCCCTCGAAAAAGCTCGTCGTCCGCCTGTAGACCGAGCCGAACAGGTTGCGGTTGACCCAGTCGAAATCGAACAGCAGCCCCAGCGCCTCGCGCACCCGCACATCGGCAAAGACCGGCCGGCGGGTGTTGAACACGAAGGCGTTCATGCCCTTGGGCGTGCGCAGCGGGATGGGGTCGCGCATAACGCGCCCGTCGCGGACCGCCGGGAAGTCGTAGCCGGTGGTCCAGCGGGTCGGACTGTCCTCGGAGCGGACATCGTAGAGGCCGCCCTTGAAGGCCTCGAACAGGCCGTTGGCGTCGCGGTAATAGTCGAACCGGACCTCGTCGGCATTGGCCAGCCCACGGGTGATCGGCAGGTCGGCGCCCCAGTAGTCGGGATTGCGCCGGTAGGTGATGCTCTCGCCGGGCTTCACCTCGCCCACCACATAGGGGCCGGTGCCGAGGATCGGCGCGAAGCTGGTCTGCTCGAAGGTCTCAGGGTTGACGGCGTGCCTTGCCAGCACCGGCATCAGCGCCAGGATCAGCGGCAACTCGCGGTCCTCGCCGCTGGCCAGGTCAAACCTGACCGTCATCGCATCAGGCGCCGTGGCCGACCGGACCTTGCCGAACCAGCTGCGATAGCTGGGCTTTCCCCTCGTCTTCAGGAGCTCGAAGGTGAACAGCACGTCGGCCGCCGTCACCGGTTTGTTGTCCGAAAAGCGTGCCTTCGGGTTGAGGCGGAAGACGACCCACGACCGGTCGGGCGGGGTTTCGATGCTTTCCGCAACAAGGCCATAAAGGCTGAAGGGCTCGTCGAAGTTCCGCGCCATCAGGCCCTGGATCACCAACGCGGTGGGTGGTGCAATACCCTGAGCTGCGATGCCGCGCACCGCAAAGGGATTGAGCGTGTCGAATGTGCCTTGGACGCCAAACACGATGCGTCCTCCCTTGGGAGCATCTGCCCGGACATAGGGCATGGCCTGAAAGTCGGGACGCAGCGCCGGCTCGCCATGCATGGCGATGCCATGGCGCGGCTCGGCCGCGGCCGGGCCGGGGACCTGGACCAGAGTGGCCCAGGCGCACAGGAGCGCGGCGAAGAGGAAATGGATCGGGGTCATGATTCGCTGGCGTGACACGGTTGATCCTATCATGCAGGCGGACGCGGCCGATTTCGGGCAGCGTGCTGACTTGGCGTCAACGGGGCTGGAAACGATGCGCCTAACGGGCTATGAGCAGCCGGGTCGCGCCATCGTGTCGCCTCAATCCACGCCGATGCAGCGGCCGGGTTCGGCACGGCGACGCGGACCCGGGTGTTGGGTGTCCGACGCCAATCGCGAGCGCCAAGCCTGATCCGACGACAAAGAGGAAGAACCCGATGACCTTCGACCGGTGGTCCACCCTGCGCCCGCGCTCCGTCGCGCTTCTGGCGGCAGCGATTGTCGCGGCGTCTCCGGCGCTCTCGCAGACCACGCCCGCGCAGCCGCGCCCGGCGCAGCCCCGTCCTGCACAGCCGGCCCAGCCGGCGCCGCAGCCCGCTGCCGGGCAGGGACCGGCCATCGTGCAGGTCAAGCCCGAGCCGCAGCAGGCCGACTGGGTGAAGGTCTGCGGCAAGGACCAGGGCTCCAACAAGGAAATCTGCTACACGACCCGCGATTTCGTGTCCGACCAGGGCCAGCCGGTTCTCGCGGTCGCCGTCTATGACGTGAAGGGCGACGCCCAGAAGATCGTCCGCTTCCTGATGCCGCTTGGGCTGCTGCTGGCGCCCGGCATCCGCTATTCGTCGGACAATGGACCGGCCCAGTCGGGCCGCTATGCGATCTGCTTCCCGAATGGCTGCTTCGCCGAGGGCCCGGTGCCGGAAGCGGTGATCAACGGGATGAAGAAAGCGACGCAGCTGAACATCAGCGTGCAGAACCAGTTTACCCGCGAGGTCACCTTCCAGGTGCCGATGGCCGGGTTCGGCAAGGCCTATGACGGTCCGGCAATCGATCCGGCGGTGCTCGAGGCCCAGCAGAAGCAGCTGCAGGAGCAGATGCAGAAGCAGGCCGACGAGATGCGCAAGAAGCTCGATCCGGGCACGGCGCTTCCGGTTCCGGCCGTTCCGGGGGCCCCGTTGGCGCCGGCTCCCAAGCCCTGATGATCCTTTGCTGACGGTTCTCCGCGGGGGGTGTCTCTTCGCCGACCACAGGCTCGGGAAACCGGGCCTGT
>JBMOJG010000642.1:0-2556 GCA_049316925.1 Alsobacter sp.
GTACGGAAGCTTGGCAACGAGGTCGTGGCGTTCAGCGCGCTGCAGGAGGTCTACCGCGACACCGTGTCGGCGCGCGATCAGGGTCGCGATCACCTCATGTGGCGGCTGCAGCGCTGTCTCAAGCCGGGCCAGACCTTTCGGCGGCCCTATCTTCTCGGCCACGCCTACGACCTCGTGATCGAGGAGCTGCTGCGCACCAAGCACATGCGTATCTCGCTCTCGACCATGCAGAATCTCGTCAACGCCATCGAGGTGCGCATCGCCGGGCAACGCTCGCTGATCGCCTATCTGTCGGGCCTCGGCGTGTTCCTGGGCCTGATCGGGACCTTCATCGGCCTGATGGAAATGGTGGGCTCGGTCGGTGGCATCATCGGCGGCCTGGCGAAGGGCGACTCGGCCAATGCCGACTCGATCAAGCAGCTCATCAAGGACCTCGAGGCACCGCTGGTCGGCATGGCCCAGGGCTTCTCGGCCTCGCTGTTCGGGTTGGGCGCGTCACTCGTCGTCGGCCTGGCAAACCGCATCCTGAACTCCGCCATCCACGTCGTGACGGAACAGTTCGAGAGCTGGCTGGCGTCGATCGTGCAGATCGAGAACGACCGCGAGGAGGCGCAGGCGCAGGCCCCGCCGGATCTCGAGCGCATGCCGGCCGGCTTCGCGGCCTGGAACGGGGTGGTGTCGCCAGGCGATTTCGGCGGACTGGCGGTGAGTGTGCTCACCCATCTGCGGCGCACAAGCGAGAGCTTCCGCAGCGCGGCAACCGATGTCCGCCGCCTGGCCGAACAGCAGGACGCGCAAAACAGGATTCTGGCGAGCGCGTCGCAGCGTCTGGAGCGGCTGGCCGGCGAACAGATCATGATCCGCGAAAGCCTGATGCGGACCGACGAGATCCAGGCGATGGTAACGGCCCTGCGCACCGATATGGTGGGTGCGATGACGTCGCTGTCGACCACGATGAAGCATGGCTTCGAGCAGGGTCTCGACACCGCCCGGTTGAACCGGGCCAGCACCGACGAGATCCTGATGGCGCTGCAGGCGGGACAGTCGGCGCTCGAGATGCGGGCGCGCAGCCTCGAGGACCGCGCCATCGAGCGCGTCGGCCGCATGGCCGAGGCGATGCGCGACGGCCAGCGGACCCATTCGGATGTGCTCGCGGCCCTGGCCGCGCATCAGCACAGTGTCGACCAGCGGGTCCGCGGCGCCGAGGACGCCCGCATCGCCGACCGCACCGAGCTCGAGGCCGTGACGGCCGACCGGCATGCGGCACAGCTGGATGCGGTCGAGCGGATCGCCGCGTTCCAGCGTGAACTGGCCATCGAAACCCAGCGGCTCGCCGCAGCGGTCGCGGCCCAGGCGCCCTCCGATGTGATGGTGGCGGCGATGCGAGACGCCATGGCGGCCGGCTTCATGCCGCTCGCCGAGCGCCTCTCGCAGAACACCGCCGTGCTGAGCCAGGGGATCGCCGCGATCGCCAACCAGCAGGAGGCGCTCGGACAGCTGGCACAGCGCTCCGACAACGGCGTCGACCTGGCGGACGAATTCAGGTTGGTCGGCCGCTCGCTCGAGGATCGGCTCGAGCACAGCCTGATGGATATCTCGCGGTCGATCGAGACGGTGTTCGTGTCCTACTCCGACATTCTGCGCGACGCGATCGCGGAGAAGAAGAGTCCGTCCGAGCAGGCTGCCGAAGACGCGGAGGCCGAGGCCCTCGCCCTCGCGGCAACCGGAACCGATGGCGACACCAACCAGATGATCGAGCGGCTGCGGCGGATCGCCGACGGCCACAAGAGCTGAACCAGGACCCTGCCATGCTTCCAAAGTTCCGGTTTCTGATGAACCGCCCGAATGCCGGCAACAGGGCCTTCGAGCGCCATGACTGCATGCTGATGGCGCATCTTTTCATGCCCGAAAAGGAGTTCCAGATCGACGGTCTGCTGGTCGAGATCTCGCGCGGCGGAGCGCTGTTCCGCGAAGCCTCGACCTACATCCTCGACCGCCGCAACATGTCCGTGATGGTGCGGTTCCTCGAGCGCGAATATCCGGCGGTGATCGTCAACGTCTCGCCCAAGGGCTACGGGCTGCGCTGGTCGGAGCTGCTGCCGGCCGAAGCGGTCCAGAACGTTCTTGACAGCCCGACCGACGTGCCCACCGGCCTGATGGTCATGCCGGACAAGCCGATGTCGCCCGGCCAGGCTGCCGCAGCGCAGCAGGCGGCCATCCCGGCCGGGCCGCCGGCTGCCGCTCCGGCTGCCGCTCAGGCGTAGGATTTCTCCTCGACGACGTCCGATCCGGTGATGCGGTTGAGACTGCGCTTCACGGCAGCACGCTCGTCGTTGAGGCGATAGACGCTGCGGGCCAGTGCAACGAACGCGCTATCGAAGCGGCCAGCCTTCTCACACAACCGCAGCGCGTCCTCGACCTCCCACAGCTCCCGGTTCACGGCGGCCAGACGGGCGACCAGTTCGCCGGTCATCGCTGGATCGAGGGCAAGGCCCTGGAGCACGTCTGCCAGCAGCGCCCGCTCGTGCAGCACGTTGCCGCGTCGTTCCGGATCGC
>JBMOJG010000643.1:0-2549 GCA_049316925.1 Alsobacter sp.
GGAGGCAACGCAGGCCTCGCCCTCGGCCCGGAAGGTGCCGAGCCCGAGCGCCGGAATGGCCGCGGCGTTGATGGTGACGATCGTCTGGTCGGTCATGGGGACATCTCCGGTATAACGGTATGGCGGTCAGGCGGGCGTCGGGGCCTCACGCTACTGCGTCCGGGTCGGTCCGAAAACCGACTCGAACGCCGCGCGCAACGCGAGGTCCGAATCGGCGAGTGTCACCGGCAGGCCAAGATCGACCAGGCTGGTGACCCCGAACCGGCCGTCGGCGATCCCGCACGGGACAATGCCGCCGAAATGGCCGAGATCGGGCTCGACATTCAGGCTGATGCCGTGAAACGCCACCCAGCGCCGCACCCTGATGCCGACCGCCGCAATCTTGTCCTCGGCCCCTGGCCCCTTGTCGGGACGCCGCACCCAGACGCCGACCCTGTCGTCGCGGCGTTCGCCCCGCACGTTGAAGTGGTCGAGCGCTTGGATCACCCAGTCCTCCAGCGCCGCCACATAGGCGCGCAGGTCCTGGCCGCGGGTGCGCAGGTCGAGCATCGCATAGGCCACGCGCTGGCCCGGCCCGTGATAGGTGAACTGGCCGCCCCGCCCGGTCTGGTGCACGGGAAACCGTGGCGCCAGCAGGTCCTGTGGCCGCGCCGAGGTGCCGGCCGTATAGAGCGGCGGATGCTCCAGCAGCCAGACCAGCTCGCCGGCACGGCCGTCCGCCATGGCTGCCACCCGGGCCTCCATGGCGGCGACTGCTGCGCCGTACGCAACCGGCGCATCCGCGATCTGCCACGCCACCGCTGGCAGCCCTGCGGCGGTCAGCCGTCGTCCCGCATCGGTGCGGCCGTTCACGCGGCGTTAACCCTGTTCTGGCCCACTCCGGGGGTGGACGGGACAGACCGGGAGTGACTTTTGACGGGCCTCGACAATGTCAGCGTCGACATCTCGATCGTTCTCGGGCGGTCCCGCATGCCGATCCACCAGTTGCTGCGCATGGGCCGTGGCGCCGTCATCACGCTCGATTCGGCCGAGGGCGACGAGGTCGAGATCCTCGCCAATGACCTTCCCATCGCCCGTGGCATCGTCGTCGTCAACGGCACGCTCATCACCGTCGAGGTGAAGGAGCTGATCCGGCGTCCGCCGAGCGAGAAGCTGGCGGCCTGAGACGGCACCACGCCCGGCGATTTCGGTCCTAGCGCCGCCGCAGTCCTTGTCGATCAGGAACCGATCTGGTACACGGAGCGCCGCTTCGGCCGGACGCCTTGTCCGGCTTCGGTTCAGCGGCCATGGCGGAACTGGTAGACGCGCTAGCTTGAGGTGCTAGTCCCGAGAGGGGTGGAGGTTCGAGTCCTCTTGGCCGCACCATCCTATTCACGAGTCCGCATGACCATGACCTGCTTGCCGGCCATGGGTACGTGCTATCGGTGAGGGCACAGGCCTCCGTGGGCGTTTGGCACTAGGCGCCTCGCTTCGGCCGCGTCGCCGCAATAATCCTTTCGGTCTCGCTGGTCCAGCCCGGTTTTGCGGCAGCTGTCGCGGCCGTGCCCGATCCCGCCACCATGTGGACGACCCGGAACCCCTCGGTCTTCAGTGCCGCGAGGAAGGGGCCGATCATCCGCGCCGTCTGGTCGCGCGTATCATGGAACAGCACGATGCCTCCACGGGCCGCGCGCAGGCGGCTGAGGGTCAGCGACAGCTGGTGTTCCGGCGTCGCCAGCACCCAGTCGGACGCCCACAGGTCGCAGCCGAACACGCCGATTCCGCGCTGGGCCAGCCAGCCATTGACGGCGGCCGTATCGGCAAAGCCCGGATAGCGGAAGAAGGGCGCGACGGCGCCGCTCCAGGGCGCCCCCGCATCCTGGCCGGCGGCGCGGGCGATGTCGGCGAAGCCCTGCTCGGCCTGGGCGATCGCCGCGGCCTCGCCGAGGTCGCGCATGGTCCACGGATGGGTACGGCTGTGGCAGGCCAGCGTATGGCCCTCGGCCCGGATCCGCCGCACCAGCGCCGGGTGCTCCGCCGCCCGGGCGCCGATCAGGAAGAACGTCGCCCGCACGCCGGCGCAGGCCAGCGCCTCGAGCACCCGTGGAGTCGTGTCGGGCGACGGCCCGTCGTCGAAGGTCAGCACCACCTCGCCATCGCCAAGCGCCAGTGTCCGCGGATAGGTCCGCAGCCCGATCTTGAGCCCGCCTTCGGTGCCAACCGGCAGCATGCGCATGGATGCCCCGCCACAAGCGGCGAAGGCCGGGAAGGGACCCGCCGCGGCCGCAAGGCCGCCCAGCAGGGCGAGACGACGGGATACGGGCATCTTTGGTCTCCGACCACCAGGGCGGGCTTGCGGCCCCTGATCTAGCACGCGCAGGGGCCCAGCGCTGCGTTGCACGGCGAAGGACGACGCCCTACAAGCGCTGGTGCCCGTCCACTGCGGGAATCTCCCATGATCGACCTCGACACGCCGCGCTCGCCCGCCGACCCCGCCCCTGCGCTGCGTGACGCAGACGGCGAACTCGTGCCCGGATTCGTCGAAGCCGTCGACGCGGCCACGCGGGCCG
>JBMOJG010000644.1:0-2542 GCA_049316925.1 Alsobacter sp.
AGTCATCGCTGATGTATTTGCTTGGCCTGCTCGACGTGCCCACCCGCGGCGAAATCCGCATCGGCGGCCGCGACACGGCAACGATCGGCGAGGATGCCCGCGCCAGCCTGCGGCTGGCTCATCTCGGCTTCGTCTTCCAGTTCCACTTCCTGTTGCCGGAGTTCAGCGCGCTCGACAACGTCATGCTGCCGATGCGGGCGCTCGGCCGCCTGTCCGAGCCGGCGCGCCGTGACCGGGCGGCCGCCATCCTCACCTCGCTCGGCCTGGCCGATCACCTCGCCAAGCGGCCCGACCAGCTCTCCGGCGGCCAGCGCCAGCGTGTCGCGATCGCCCGGGCGCTCGCCAATGATCCGCCGGTGATCCTCGCCGACGAACCGACCGGCAATCTCGACTCGGCATCGAGCGACCAGGTGCTGGGCATCCTGCGTGGCCTTGTCGAGACCACCGAAAAGGCCGTCGTGGTGGTGACCCACGACCAGGGCCTCGCGGCGCGGGCCGACCGTCGCGTCAGTATTGTCGACGGCCGCGTCGCCTCCGACACGGCAACGCCGACTCAGGCAAGCGGAACCGCCGCGTAGCCCGCCCGCGTGATCGCCTCGGCCAGCGCATGGATGTCGGTGGTGGTGCGGGCGTCGACGCGGCCGGCGGCGAGGTCGACATGCACCTCGGCCTCCGGATCGGCGCGCTTGACGATACGTGTCACCGCATTGGCGCAACCGCCGCAGGTCATGCCGGTGACACTCAGCGAAACCGGCTCGCGGCTGCCGGCGCCTGTGGGCGTGGTCATGGTCCCGTCTCCCTCACGGCTTCGCCTTCCAGTTCGAACAGGAAGGCCGGGCTCGCCAGCCCTGCCACCTGCACATAGGTGCAGGCAGGCGCGTGGCCAAGCAGGCGGCGGTCCCGGATGGTGCGGAACAGCCCCACGCCATCCGAAGGAACCATGAAGGCGGTGATCTTGACGAGGTCGCCGGCACCCATGCCGGCCGCCGCCAGCACCGCCTCCAGATTGGCAAAGGCCTGCTCGATCTGCGCGGCCAGGCCGTCGGCCACGACACCGTCAGGTTGCACTCCAACCTGCCCGGAAATGAGGAGTCGTGTTGCAGATGCCGGCACCAACACACCATGGCTGTAGTGCGAGGCTGGTTTGGCAATTTCAGGTGGGTTCAACCGGATCAAAGCCATGCAATCCCTTTCCTGAAGACGACGCTTACGTCACTCTGATCCGGAACGGGCGATTCGCGCCACGTTGTCCGGACCGCCCGGCCGTCGATGCCGCGTCGCCAACCGGCAGGTGCCCTTGAGCAAAAGTCCTCGCGCCACGTCCCGATCGAGCCGCCTTGAAGCGCTGGTTGTGCCCGGTGCGATCATCGTGATCGCGCTAAGCGTGGCCGTGACGCTGTGGGCAGGCCTCGGCGTGGATTGGCCGGTGGCGGCGCTGGCAGGCATCGGGACCGCCATGACCCTGCTGGCGATCGCGGCGCTGGCAAGCCGGCCGTCCGGCGAGGCCACGGCCTCTCACGCGCGGGTGGCGGCGCTCGAGGAGCAGGTGGCCGCGCTGTCCGGCCGCGTTTCGGCGCTTGATAACGCGCTTGTCGAGTACAGCCGCTCCACGGTGCGCGCCGTGGCATCGGAGCTTGACGCGGTCGGAGCCGTGGTGCGCGATCTGGCCGAGGCGGTTGCCGCGCATGATGCGGAGTTGTTTGCGCCCCGAACCGAGGCCGAGCCGGTGGCGGGATCCGGCGAGCTGACCCGGATGGCCGATCCAACCTCGCGGCCGGATCCGTCGCGCCCGGCCGGGTCGGCAGCGGTGCCGACCGTGACCGGGGCCAGCCTCGCCGCCACCGTGCCGCCTGCCGCCGCCAACGCGACAGCCCGGCCGGCACTGTCGCGTGCCGTCGTCGAGCGCACCGCCGATGTGGTGCTGCGGGAGGCGCTGGAGGTGATGCTGCAGCCTGTCGTCACGTTGCCGAGCCGCAAGCTGCGCTACTACGACATGCAGCTGCGCGTGGCCGGCGAGCGGGTCGACACCGGCGACATCCTCGGCATCGTCGAGGAACGTGGCCTCGCCCGCCGCTTCGACGGGTTCGCCTTCGGCCATGCCGTGCGGATCGCCCGCCACCTTGCCGGCCGGGGCCGTGATGTCCCGGTGCTCTGTTCCCTGACGGCGCGCGCGCTCTCCGATCCCGCCCTCTACCAGGCCTTTGCCGACATGGCCGCCTCGGATCCGGGTATCATCGGCCGCATTCTGCTGGTCCTCCCTCAGGCGACGCTGCGCGCCATGGGCCCGGCAGACCGCGACGGGATGGCCGGCATTGCTGCGCTGGGCTTCCGCTTTGCCCTCGACCGGCTGGTCGATCTCAATCTCGATCCGCGCGCCCTGCACGAGCGCGGCGTTCGCATCGTCCGCGCAACGGTGCCGCTGATGCTCGGCGCCGAGCAGGGGATGGTCCCGAGCGAGATCCACCCCGCCGACCTTTCGGGGCTGCTGGCCCGCAGCGGCCTGACGCTGATCGCGGACGGGATAGACGCGGACGGCATGCTG
>JBMOJG010000645.1:0-2535 GCA_049316925.1 Alsobacter sp.
GAGGTTGACGTCGATGATGCGCTGCCAGCTCACCGCATCGATCTCCATGACCGACCGCTTCTGGGTGATGCCGGCATTGTTGACGAGGATGTCGACGCGGCCGAAGGCGGCGATGGTGGATTCAGCTGCCGCCTTGCAGTCATGCCGGTCGGTGACGTCGCAGCCGAGGCCGAGGTGGTCGGGGCCGAGCTGCGCAGCGGCGGCCCTGGCGCCATCGGCGTCCTTGTCGATGATCGCCACGCGTGCGCCCTCGGCGGCAAAAAGGGATGCGGTTGCAAAACCGATGCCGCGCAGTCCCGCCCCGCCGGAAATCACCGCAGCCTTGCCCGCGAGCAGCATGGTGTCCTCCCTGGTTCGTCCGGCCGGTTGCACCGGCACATGCGGCATTGACGCGCCTGCCGTCCGTCGCGTCAACGCACTCAGGCGTACAGATCAGGCGGACGTCGAGGCGGGGGTCAGCACGACCAGCAGTCCTGGCCCGTCAACCCGCCAGGGTGGGACGGGACCGTCGATCCGCAGCGCGTCATGGAGCGCCAGCGCGGACGGAGCGCCGGGGCCCTGAAGGCGCAGGCCCGGGCGGGTGCAGACGAGGACCGCTGTTTCACCCGGCTGCAGGGGTGGCAGCGTCGCACCTGCGGCCAGCCGGGCCACCGCATGGGCCACCCGGCCGCGGCGGGTCATCACGTTGAGGTCGACGACCGCGCCGCCGACCAGCCGGCCATGGGCCGGGACGTCACCCGGAAAGGCGAACGGATCGCCGTCAGCCGACAACAGAGCGGACGGCGCGTCGCCGACAGCAAGCAGCAGCCCGTCGCCGTCCAGCACCGTCAGGGTGCGGTCAATCTCCGGAAAGGCCGAGAACGGCCCGTCGGCCGCCACGGTGGCGCGGCTGATCCGCCAGTCGAAGGCGTCGAGCCCGGCCCCAGGTGGCGCGGCGGCAATCTCGGCGGTAACACCGCCGCCGTTCTTCCACGGCGTTTCCACCTGGTCGGCGGCGCGCAGGATCCGCCAGCCGGGACCGGCCTCGGTCATGCGAGGCCCGGCAGGTCGAGGCCGCTGTCGCGGGCGCAGTCGCGGGCCATGTCGTAGCCGGCGTCGGCGTGGCGCATGACGCCGGTGGCGGGATCGTTCCACAGCACCCGGGCGATGCGGCGGTCGGCCTCGGGCGTGCCGTCGCAGACGATGACCATGCCGGAGTGCTGCGAGAAGCCCATGCCGACACCGCCACCATGGTGCAGCGACACCCAGGTGGCGCCGGACGCGCAGTTGAGCAGCGCATTCAGGAGCGGCCAGTCCGATACCGCGTCGGAGCCGTCCCGCATGGCCTCGGTCTCGCGGTTGGGCGAGGCGACCGAGCCTGAATCGAGATGGTCGCGGCCGATGACGATCGGCGCCTTGAGCTCGCCGGAGCGCACCATGGCGTTGAAGGCGAGGCCGAGGCGATGGCGGTCGCCGAGCCCGACCCAGCAGATGCGCGCCGGCAGGCCCTGGAACTGGATGCGGCTCTTCGCCATGTCGAGCCAGTTGTGCAGATGGGCGTTGTCGGGCAGCAGCTCCTTCACCTTGGCGTCGGTGCGCCAGATGTCCTCGGGGTCGCCCGACAACGCGCACCAGCGGAACGGGCCGACGCCGCGGCAGAACAGCGGGCGGATATAGGCCGGCACGAAGCCCGGAAAATCGAAGGCGTCGGCAACGCCCTCCTCCTTGGCGACCTGGCGGATGTTGTTGCCGTAGTCGAGCGTCGGCACGCCGGCCCGGTGGAAATCCAGCATGGCACGGACATGGCCCGCCATGGAGGCGCGGGCCGCGGTCTCGACCGCCTTGGGGTCGCGCTCGCGGCGCTCGGCCCACTGGGCGAGCGTCCAGCCCTTCGGCAGGTAGCCGTTGATCGGGTCATGGGCCGAGGTCTGGTCGGTGACGACATCGGGTCGCACGCCGCGGCGAAAGAGCTCAGGGAAGATGTCCGCGGCATTGCCGAGCAGCCCGACCGACAGCGGCTTGCGGTCCCTGCACGAGGCCTCGATCATCGCCAGAGCCTCGTCGAGGTCCTTCGCCTGGGCATCCAGATAGCCGGTTTTCAGGCGCATCTCGATGCGGCTCGGCTGGCACTCGACCGCCAGGCAGGACGCCCCCGCCATGGTGGCGGCCAGCGGCTGGGCGCCGCCCATGCCGCCGAGGCCGGCGGTGAGGATCCACTTGCCGGCAAGGCTGCCGCCATAGTGGCGGCGGCCGACCTCGACAAAGGTCTCGTAGGTGCCCTGCACGATGCCCTGCGTTCCGATGTAGATCCAGGAGCCGGCCGTCATCTGGCCGTACATCATCAGGCCCTTGCGATCGAGCTCGTGGAAATGGTCCCAGGTGGCCCAGTGCGGCACCAGGTTGGAGTTGGCGATCAGCACGCGCGGCGCGTCGCCATGGGTCTTGAACACGCCGACAGGCTTGCCCGACTGCACCAGCAGGGTCTCGTCGCCCTCCAGCCGGCGCAGCGTTGCGACGATGCGGTCGAAGGAGTCCCAGTCGCGGGCGGCACGGCCG
>JBMOJG010000646.1:0-2534 GCA_049316925.1 Alsobacter sp.
CCATGCCGATTGCGCTGAGAACGGATTTCGACGCCGACACGTGCCGCCGGGCGGCGAAGGGATCGAAAGATGGCCCGCAGGCGCGCCTTGAGGCAATGCTGATGGGCTGCACCGGCGCGCTTATCGGTTTTGCCGGGACGGCGACCGCCGAGCTGGTGCGCATGCACGCTCTCGCCGAGCAGGGCAAGATCACCGAGGCCTACGAGATCTGGAATGTGCTGGGTCCCCTCGCCCGAATCTGCTGGCGTCGGCCGCTGCGCGACTACCGGGTGCGCATGAAGTACACGCTGATGCGCCAAGGCGTGATCCCGTGCGATGCGGCTCGTCTGCCCCAGCCGCCGATCTCGGCAACCGACAAGGCCGACCTGGATCGGTGTTTCGAGCGCTTCGGCCTCGATCACCCGCGCTACCGCCCGTCCGGACATGCCACGACCGGCGCCCGCGCGGCCGAGTAGGGGCACGGGACGTGCCGGATCCGGTCGCGGAAGCCAGGATCGGCGCTCGCAAATGCCGTGATCGATCCGTAACGTCGGCGCCGTTCCGTTTGCGAGAGCGATAGATGACCCTAAGATTTGGCGTTGTCGGCACGGCCCATTGGGGAGCCGACGTCCACGTGCCGGGCCTTCTCAAGACCCTCGGCGTAGAACTCGTTGGCATCCATGGCCGCTCCCCCGGGAAGGCGGAGGAGATCGCACAGCGCCACGGCATCCGGGCATTCGCGCGATACGAGGACATGCTGGAGGCTGTCGATGCCGTCAGCATCGTCATTCCTCCTCAGGCGCAGCCGCTCTATGCCATCGCGGCCGCTGACGGCGGCAAGCACCTGCTGCTGGAAAAGCCGGTCGCCGTCACACTCGCCGATGCCGCCGCAATCGCGGCCTCGGTGGAACGCAGCGGCGTCGCGGCTCTCGTCTTCTTTGTTCGCCGCTTCGCGCCCGATGTCCGTGAGGCCATCGCCGCCTATCGCGGCAGCCCCTGGGAACGGGCGCAGGTCACGGTTCACTCCGCCCCGATGACGACGGACAGCCCGTTCCGCGGCTCGATTTGGCGGCAGCAGGATGGCGCGGCGCTTTGGGACATCGGGCCGCACGCCCTGTCGGTGCTCGTGGCGATGATGGGGCCCGTTCTCGAGGCCCGGTCCCTGCCTGCTGCACCGCGCTATGCGCGCTTTGAGACGCGGCACGCTGGCGGGGGCACAGCCGAGATATCCTTGACGATCCACGCCCTCCCTGGCGAGACAAAGTCCGAGTACCGCTTTTTCCGCCAGGGTGACGAAGTCGTCCTTCCGGAGCCGGTTTTCAGCCGGCCTGACGCATTGTCGCGCACGGCCGGCGAGCTCCTGGACATGATCAAGTCCGGCCGTCGCGACCATGAATGCGGGATCGGGCTTGGTGTGGAAACTGTCCGATGGCTGGCCGCCATCGAGAGCGGTTCGTGAATCCGCCCACCAACGGAAGAGGAGCTGCAGCCTTGGCAATCACCCGACACAAGGTCCGCAAGATCGACGTCCATCTCGTCGCGTCGCCGGTGCCCGGCAGCTTCGCCGACTCCACCCGCAAGGTGGAGACGATCGGTTTCGTTGTGGTCCGCGTGACGACGGACCAGGGGCTGGAAGGAATCGGAATCACGTACCACGAGGTCGGGGGTGAGGCGACGCGCGAGCTGATCCAGCGTGACATCGCCCCACGTCTCATCGGGCGCGACCCTCTGGAAACGGACGCGATCTGGCACGAATTCTTTCACTACCTGCGCGGTGTCGGGCGCAAGGGGCTTACTTTCTGCGCGCTCAGTGCGGTGGATATCGCCTTGTGGGACCTCAAGGGCAAGATCTTCGATGTGCCGCTCCACCGATTCCTCGGCGGCAACCGGTCCTCAGTCCCAGTGTATTGCAGCGGTGGATGGACCTCGTATTCCGACGACGAGCTGGTCGCGGAAATGAAGGGGATGGTCGACCGCGGCTTCCGCTTCATCAAGTTCAAGGTCGGTGTCGAGGGAGGCCAGAACATCCGCCGCGACGCGGCGCGCGTTCGCAAGGTCCGCGACGCGGTGGGGCCAGACATCAACCTGCTGATCGATGCCAACAACTGCTTTGACGCTGCGACCGGGGTGCAACTCGCCAACATGATCCGCGAGTGCGACATCACGCTGTTCGAGGAGCCGGTTTTTGCCGACGACATTCCGGGGCTCTCACGCTTCCGCCACGGCACTGACATCCCGCTTGCGACCGGAGAGCACGAGTACACGAAGTTCGGGGTGCGCGACCTCCTGCTCCACGAGGCGGCGGACTATGTTCAGGCCGATGGCGCACGCGCAGGCGGCTACACCGAGATGCTCAAGATCGGCGCCCTTACGCAGGCCTGGAACGTCAAGTTCGCGCCCCACGCGATGGAGAACATCCATCTGATGCTGGCAGCGGCCATGCCAAACGTCCCTTTCCTTGAGCACCTGCTGATGTTCGAGCCGCTCACCGCATTGGTGTTCAAGGACGCGCCGGTTCCAGTCGACGGCATGATGCATGTGCCCGACAAGCCCGG
>JBMOJG010000647.1:0-2529 GCA_049316925.1 Alsobacter sp.
GGCCCGGCCCTCGGCCCTCTGGATCGGCCCGAGCTGGGCGGCGGCGACAGTCACGATGCGGGTCATGGCAGGGTCTCGCGGACGGCAGTGGCGGGGCAGGGGGCAGGGGGCAAGGGGCAAGCGGCAAGTCAGGGGCGAAGCCTGCCCTCTTGCTGTTTTGCAAACACTATGCCTCCGGCGTCCCCTGAGACAACCCGCGCCCGGCAGCTGGAATGCGGCTTGCCTGACGGAGGCTTGCGCCCGGCGGACAATCCGTCCAGCCTCGGCGCCGGTCCCGCTGGGCCGAGGGGACAAGTCATGCGTGCAGTCATCGTCGGAGGGGCCGGGTTTGTCGGCCTGAACATCGCCGAGGCAATGCTGGCGGCCGGCCACGACGTCACCGTGCTTGACCGCGCCGCCGTTCCGGCCGCGGCCACGGCCGCCTTCGCCGGCCTGCCGGGCCGTCTCTCCGCCGTGCAGGCGGATGTCGATGACGCCACGGCCGTCGCGGCGGCGTTGGCCGGCGCGAATCTGCTCGTCTGGGGCGCGGCGATCACTGCCGATGCCGCCCGCGATGCCGCCGAGCCGGCGCGCATCCTGGCCATCAACCTCGCCGCCCTCGTGCCGGTGCTCGAGGCGGCGCGGGCCGCAGGCATGGCCCGCGTCATCAACCTCAGCTCGGCCGCCGCCTACGGGTATGCGCCGCCGGATGCCGGGCCCCTGACCGAAGAGGCGCCGGTCGACCCCGTCAGCCTCTATGCGGTGACGAAATTCGCGTCCGAACGCGTCGCCGCACGCCTTGCCGACCTGTGGGCCATGGATCTCGTCAACCTGCGCCTCAGCGCCGCCTGGGGCCCGTGGGAGCGTGCCGGCGGTGTCCGCGACACGCCGAGCCCCCAGGCCCAGATCATGCAGGCCGCCGCGGCCGGCCGGCCCGCCCTGCTCGCCCGCCCCGGTGCGCGCGACTGGGTCTACGCCCCGGACGTCGCTGCCGCAGTGCTGACCGTGGCGACCGCGGCGTCCCTGCCGCACCGGCTCTACAACGTCACGACGCCGCGGGTCTCGACGGCGCTCGCGTTCGGCGAACGGATCGCCGCGGGCCGCCCCGGTTTCGTCTGCCGCCTCGTCCGCGACGGCGAGGCACCGACCATCGACCTGCATGCGCCGAAGGATCGGGCGCCGCTTGCGCCCGACCGGCTCGCCACGGATCTCGGCTGGCGCTCGCCGGGCGATTTCGACGCGGCCGTGGCGGCCTATGCCGCCTGGTGGGAGCGCCACGGCGGCGCCATGATGGAGCACGCATGAAACTGTCCGCCCGCACCGCCCTGGTCACCGGGGCCGCCTCCGGCATCGGCCGCGAATCCGCGCTCTTGTTTGCCAGCGAGGGCGCCCGGCTCGTGCTGGTCGACCGCGATGCGGACAGCCTTGCCGCCACCGTGGCCGCGATTGAAGCGGCTGGTGGCGTCGCCGTCAGCGTGGCGGGCGATGTCGGGAATCCCGCGCTCGCCCCCGCCGCCATGGCCGCGATCCCAGCCGGTTGGGCGCCGCCGACCATCCTGATGACTGCCGCCGGCTTCTCCGTCGGCGGCACCGTGCTGACCACGGACCCTGCCGACTGGGACGCGGTGATGCACGTGCATATCGGGGGAACCTGGCTGTTCGCCCGGGCGACCATTCCGGCCATGCAGGCCGCCGGCGGCGGGTCGATCATCACGGTGGCGTCCCAGCTGGCGCTGGCCGGCGGGCGCGGCAACAGTGCCTACATTGCCGCCAAGGGCGCCATTCTCAGCCTGACCCGCACCATGGCGCTGGATTTTGCGGCGGATCGCATTCGCGTCAACGCCATTGCGCCCGGCGCCATCGACACGCCGATGCTTCGCCGCAGCTTCGCGCGCCATGCCGACCCGGCGGCTGCCGAGGATGCCTCCGTCCGCCGTCACGCGCTGCAGCGCCTGGGCACGCCCCGCGAGGTCGCCGAGGCGGCGCTCTATCTGGCAAGTGACGGGGCGGGCTTCACCACCGGCACAACGCTCGTGGTCGACGGCGGATGGCTGGCGCAATGACGGTCGCGAGTGAAGGGCAAGGCGGCCTGCCCGCCCTGGAGGCGCGGGTCCGCACCGACCTTGCGATGACCGCGCATCCGCGCGCGCCCTGGTTGCTGCCCCGCTCTGGTCCTGACGGCAAGCCGGCCCTCGACGTGCTGGTGGTCGGCGCTGGCCAGTCCGGCCTTGCGACCGCGTTCGGGCTGCTGCGCTCGCAGGTGACGAACATTTTGGTGATCGACCGGGCACCGGCGGGTGCCGAGGGCCCATGGCGCAGCTATGCGCGCATGCCGACGCTGCGCAGCCCCAAGGACTTCACCGGTCCCGACCTCGACGTGCCAAGCCTGACCTATCAGGCCTGGCACGAGGCCCGCTACGGCACGGCGGCCTGGGATGCGCTGGTGCAGATCACCCGCACCGATTGGGCCGACTATCTCGACTGGTTCCGTGAGATCACGGCCATTCTAGTCCGAAACGGCGTGGCGCTGCGGGGCCTTGCTCCGGCCGA
>JBMOJG010000648.1:0-2526 GCA_049316925.1 Alsobacter sp.
GCTGGCCGCGCTCGGTCTTCCGGCGCCGAAGTCACCGCTGAACCTGTCCTTCGTGCTGGCACTGGCCTGCGCGCTGGGCGTGTGGGTGCTGATCTGGCGGACGCGGCTCGGCTACGCCATCCGCACCGTCGGCGCCAACCCGGCGGCTGCGCGCTATGGCGGCATCGACATTCCCCGCATCACCATCATCGCCATGCTGGTCTCCGGCGCGCTCGCCGGTCTCGTCGCCGTCAACGAGATCATGGGCGTCCAGCACAGGCTGCTTCTCGAGTTTACGGCCGGCTCCGGCTTCATCGGCATCGCCGTGGCGCTGATGGGGCGGGGCCATCCGGTCGGGATCGTGCTGGCGGCGCTGCTGTTCGGCGTGCTGTTCCAGGGGGGCACCGAGCTCGCCTTCGACCGTCCGGCGATCAGCCGGGATATGATCGTCACCATCTCGGGCCTGGTGATCCTGTTCGCGGGCGCGCTCGACGGCCTGTTCCGCCGTCCGCTGGCGGCGCTGCTGCGCCGGGGGGGCTGAGATGGATGCCCTGTCGGTTGCCGTCGCAGTGTTTGACTCCGGGGTCCGGCTGTCCGTGCCGCTGCTGTTTGCCTGCCTGGCCGGCCTGTGGTCCGAGCGTGCCGGCGTCGTCGACATCGGGCTCGAGGGCAAGATGCTGGTGGCGGCCTTCGCCGCGGCCGCGGCGGCCCACGCCTCGGGCAGCGCCTGGATCGGCGTGCTCGCCGCGGTACTCGCCTCGGTCGGGCTGGCGCTCGTTCACGGTTTCGCCTGCATCAGCCAGCGCGGCAACCAGATCGTCTCCGGAGTGGCCGTCAACATGCTGGCGGCCGGCCTGACGGCGCTGGTCGGCAACGCCTGGTATCATCAGGGCGGCCGCACGCCGCCGCTGGAGGGCGCGATGCGCTTCCAGCCTCTGGTCTGGCCGGGGGCTGACGCGCTGCGCGACGTGCCGGTGCTGGGGACCCTCTACACCGAGATCATCTCCGGCCACGCCATGCCGGTCTATGCTGCGGTGGCGTGCTGTGCGCTGTCGGCCTGGGCGTTGGGGCACACCCGCTTCGGGCTCCGCATCCGAGCCGTGGGCGAGAACCCGGCGGCCGCCGACACTGCCGGCATCAGCGTCCAGGGCCTGCGCTACGCGGCCGTCGTCATTGCCGGGATCCTGTGCGGCTTCGCCGGTGCCGACCTGTCGCTTGCCCAGGCGGCAGGCTTCCTGCCGCTAATGACGGCCGGAAAGGGCTTCATCGCGCTGGCGGCCCTGATCTTCGCGAAATGGCGCGCCTGGCCGGCGTTATGGACCTGCCTGCTGTTTGGCCTGCTCGACGCGGTGGCGATCCGCCTGCAGGGCGTGGTTGTGCCCGGCCTGGGGCAGGTTCCGGTGCAGGCCATCCAGGCCTTGCCCTATGCCATGACGGTGGTGCTTCTGGCTGGCTTTGTCGGCCGGGCCATCCCGCCGCGCGCGGCGGGACTTCCCTACGTCAAGGAGCGCTGAGATGGACGGTCCGCGGGACCTGCTCGATGCGGCCCTAGCGGTGCGTGAAAACGCCTATGCGCCCTATTCCGGCTATCGCGTCGGCGCCGCGTTGCGGGCCGCCTCCGGCACGATCTACGCCGGGGCGAATGTGGAGAATGCCGCCTATCCGGTCGGCACCTGCGCGGAAGCCGGGGCCATCGCCGCCATGGTGGCGGCCGGCGACCGCGACCTTGTCGAGATCGCCGTGGTGGCCGAAGGCGGCGCCATCGTCACACCCTGCGGCGCCTGTCGACAAAGGATCTTCGAATTTGGCGGCCCCCGTGCGACCATCTGGGCAGGCGACCGTAGCGGCTTCCAGTGCCGCTGGACCACCGACGCGTTGCTGCCCCTGGCCTTTGGGCCGGCCTCCATGGCCTTGCCTCCGGAATGAACCGATGACCGACCGTGAAACCAATGAAGCCCAGCGAAACGCCCTGATCGACAAGGCCGTGGCGTTCGTCGAGCCCCGGCTCGGCGGGCCTGTCGACCTTGCCATCGTCCTGGGAACCGGCCTCGGCGGCGTTGCCGAAGCTGTCGAGGACGCGACGGTGATCCCCTATGCGGAGATCCCCGGCTTTCCTGATTCGGGGGTCTCCGGCCACACGGCACAGCTCGTGGTTGGCAAGCTCGAAGGGCGCAGGGTCGCCCTGCTGCAGGGCCGGGCCCATTTCTATGAATCAGGCGATTCCGGTATCATGCGGGTGCCGCTGGAGGTGCTGCGCCGCATCGGTGTGCGCAACATCTTCCTCACCAATGCGGCAGGTTCGCTGAAGAAGGACATTCAGCCCGGGCACCTGGCGCTCATCTCCGACCACATCAACCTGTCGGGCGCCAATCCGCTGATCGGCGACAGGGGCGATGCGCGCTTCGTCTCCCTCACCGATGCGTATTCGTCGCGGCTGCGAGCGCGGGTGAAGCGCGCGGCGCTGCAGGGCGGTGTCCGCGTGCAGGATGCCGTCTATGCCTGGGTGTCCGGCCCGAGCTTCGAGACGCCGGCCGAGATCCGCATGAT
>JBMOJG010000649.1:0-2525 GCA_049316925.1 Alsobacter sp.
GGCGGCTTCCGCGCCGGCCAGCTGGTCACGCTCGGCAGCATCAACAAGCCGGTGCTGGTGACCGGGTCGGCGACGTTGACAGGAGCCCTCGACGGCATCGGCACCGTGACGGTTGTCCTGACCGCCTAAGGCGGTGTAGGCCGGCGTCCGCCCGTCGGTCTATGCCGGGGGGCGGACGCCATGGACCTGCGGATGCCTGTCGCTTGGGCAATCTGCTGCAACCAGTGGCAGGCCTGTCTGCTGCTGTTCGGTCGTCGCGACTGCAAAACGGCAATTTCGGCCCGTCATCGGCGGCCTCACAGGCTGCCGGTCGCCGTGGACAGAGACCGTGGCGGGGTGCCTCAGGGTCCTGCTGCGGCCTCCTGCCCCACCGCCATGGCACGGCGCTTGCTCAACTTGCGTCAAACATGGCGGCCGTCGGCCGTCCTGACGAGGAGCGCCGCCGATGACCCTGTTCTCCGATCCGTTTGCCACAAGCACCCGTCTGGGCAAGGGCTGCAGCTGCGGCGCCCACGCGTCGCAGGACGAGCATCAGCGCGCGTTCCAGGCCGAGGCCGTGCCGTCGGACGCCGACGCCCGCCTCGGGCGCGTCGTCGAGCAGGCGGTGATGCGCGCGATGTTCCCCGATGATGCCGGCCGCCGCGGCTTCCTCAAGGCCGTCGGCGCGTCGACGGCGCTCGCGGCCCTCTCCAGCCTGTTTCCGCTCGGCACCGCAACGGAGGCGCTGGCCCAGGCTGGCAAGCCGGAGAAGACCGACCTCAAGGTCGGCTTCATTCCGATCACGTGCGCAACGCCGATCATCATGGCGGCGCCGATGGGCTTCTATGCCAAGCAGGGTCTCAATGTCGACGTGGTCAAGACCGCCGGCTGGGCGGTGATCCGCGACAAGACGCTCAACAAGGAATACGACGCCGCCCACATGCTGTCGCCGATGCCGCTCGCCATCTCCATGGGCGTCGGCTCCAATCCGGTGCCCTACACGATCCCGGCGATCGAGAACATCAACGGCCAGGCCATCACCCTGGCGATGAAGCACAAGGACAAGCGCGATCCGAAGTCGTGGAAGGGCTTCAAGTTCGCCGTTCCGTTCGACTACTCGATGCACAACTATCTGCTGCGCTATTACCTCGCCGAGGCCGGACTCGATCCCGACACCGACGTGCAGATCCGCGCCGTGCCGCCGCCCGAGATGGTCGCCAATCTGCGCGCCGACAACATCGACGGGTTCCTGGCACCCGATCCGGTGAACCAGCGCGCCGTCTATGACGGCGTCGGGTTCATCCACCTGCTGTCCAAGGAGCTGTGGGACGGTCATCCCTGCTGCGCCTTCGCGGCATCGCGCGAGTTCGTCTCCCAGACGCCCAACACCTATGCGGCGCTGCTGCGCGCCATCATCGAGGCCACCGCCTTCGCCAGCAAGGTCGAGAACCGCAAGCAGATCGCCGAGGCGATCGCGCCGGCGAACTACCTCAACCAGCCGCTGACCGTCGTCGAGCAGGTGCTGACCGGCACCTATGCGGACGGCCTCGGCAACGTGAAGAAGGATCCCGACCGCATCGCCTTCGACCCCTTCCCGTGGGAGAGCTCCGCGGTGTGGATCCTCACCCAGATGAAGCGCTGGGGGCAGATCAAGGGCGATGTCGACTATGCGGGCGTTGCCCGGCAGGTGTTCCTCGCCACCGACGCCGCACGGTTGATGAAGGAGGCCGGCCTCACCCCGCCCGCCGCCACCAGCAAAAGCTTTGCGGTGATGGGCAAGACCTTCGATCCGTCCAAGCCTGACGACTACGTCAAGAGCTTCGCGATCCGGCGGAGCTGAGGCGTGGCCGCATCGGCGTCCCTTGGCCTGCGGGCCGGCATCCTGTCGCTGGCGATCTTCGCGACGTTCGTGCTCGCCTGGCACGTCGCCGTGCAGGGTGGCACGCCGACCGGCCCTGCCATGGATCCCGAATACGCCAAGCTGATGGGCCAGACGGCGACCACCGGCAAGTCGGCCATGCCCGGCCCGCTCGATGTCGGCGCCAAGCTGCTCGAGCACCTGCGCCGGCCCTTCTACGACAACGGCCCGAACGACAAGGGGCTGGGCATCCAGCTCGCCTGGTCGATCGCCCGCGTGGGCGCCGGCTATCTGCTGGCCGTTCTGGTGGCGATCCCGCTCGGCTTCCTCATCGGCATGTCGCCGCTGATGAGCCGGGCGCTCGACCCGTTCATCCAGATCATGAAGCCGGTCTCGCCGCTCGCCTGGATGCCGCTGGCGCTCTACACGATCAAGGATTCGGGACTTTCGGCCATCTTCGTCATCTTCATCTGCTCGATCTGGCCGATGCTGGTGAACACCGCCTTCGGCGTCGCCAGCGTCCGCAAGGAGTGGCTGAACGTCGCCCGCACGCTCGAGGTTGGGCCGTGGCGGCGTGCCTTCACGGTGATCCTGCCGGCCGCCGCGCCGACGATCCTCACCGGCATGCGCATCTCCATCGGCATCGCCTGGCTGGTGATCGTCGCCGCCGAGATGCTCGTCGGCGGCA
>JBMOJG010000650.1:0-2521 GCA_049316925.1 Alsobacter sp.
CGCGCGGTTAATGAGTCCCGTGGTATCGGCCGTCAGCGGCAACAGCACGACGAGGATGTCGGTGCGGGCCAGGAACGGGCCAAGCCCGGCCGCTCCCGCATAGGTCGTCGCGCCGTCCATCGCATGACCGGACCGGCTCCAGCCGGCCACGTCGAACCCCATGACGGCGAGCTTGCGGGCCGCGTCGCGACCGAGCACGCCGGTGCCCATGATGCCGACGCGGACGTCGGCAGCGGCCGGCTGGTCGTCGTCGTCCTCCCAGACGCCACGGGCCTGCTGGGCGACGTAGCGCATCTGCTGGCGCAGGATCTTGAGGCAGTGCAGGACCACATATTCGCTCATCCGCGCAGTCAGGTCGGGGTCGACCACCCGCAGGATCGGAACATCGGGCAGGCGCGGGTCGCCCATCAGATGGTCGACGCCTGCGCCCAGCGAGAACACAGCCACCAGATTGGGCAGGCCCGCCAGCGAGCCGGGCGGGTGCTTCCACGATACGGCGTAGTGAACCGCCCGCCGATCGAAGGGTTCGCCGAGCGCCACGATCTGCCGGCCCGGAAGCGCGGCCTGCAGGCGGTCGACCCAGCGGCCGACATCCCAGCCCGAGAGGGCGACCAGAATCATCATGCGGTGTCTCCCGGACCGGCGGCGAGCCGCGACAGCACCACCGGCCGGGTGGTCACGGCGTCGTCGGACAGATCGTAGGCCGCACGCAGGGCGCGGGCGGCTGCATCCGCCTCGGCTTCGCTGCGCGCGTGCACGATCCCCAGGGGGGCCTCCGGCCCTGCCGGCGCGCCAATCCCGGCGAGAGCACTGAAGCCGACCGAGGGATCGACGTCGTCCTCCGTGCGGATGCGGCCGCCGCCCAGTGCCACGACGGCGACGCCGATGTCGCGGGTCCGCACGGCGCTGATAGTGCCGGCCCGCTCCGGCAGAACGGTGCGCACCACAGGGGCCACGGCGAGATGGCGGGCGGGCTGGTCGATCAGGTCAGCGGGACCGCCCAGCGCAGAGACCATCTGGGCGAACCGCTCGGCCGCGGTCCCGGAGGTGATCGCGGCATCGACCTGGGCCCAGCCGTCCTCGATGCTTTCGGCGAGACCACCGAGCAGGAGCATCTCGGCGCCCAGCGCCACGACGCACTCGTGCAGCCGCAGATCCCGGTGCCGACCGGTGAGGTAGGCCACGGCGTTGGCGACCTCCAGCGCATTGCCGGCAGCGCTGGCAAGGGGCTCGTCCATGTCGGTGATCAGCACCGTCGTCGGCAGGCCGGCGCCCTCGGCGACGACGGACAGGCTCTCGGCGAGCGCGACAGCATCATCGAAGCCGGTCATGAACGCGCCATGGCCGGTCTTGACGTCCATCACCAGCCCCTCGAGGCCAGCGGCGAGCTTCTTCGACAGGATCGAGGCGGTGATCAGCGGGATCGACTCGACGGTGCCGGTGACGTCACGCACCGCATAGAGGCGCCTGTCGGCGGGGGCGAGGTCGGCCGTCTGGCCGATGACGGCGCAGCCGACCCTGGCGACGACGCGCCGGAAGGTGGCGCTGTCGGGCTGCGAGCGATAGCCCGGAATGGCATCGAGCTTGTCGAGCGTCCCGCCGGTATGGCCCAGGCCGCGGCCCGAGATCATCGGCACATAGCCGCCGCAGGCCGCCACCGCAGGAGCCAGCATGAGGCTGACGGTGTCGCCGACGCCACCGGTGGAGTGCTTGTCAAGTACCGGGCCCGGAAGGTCCCAGGCCAGGAGTGAACCGCTTTCCATCATGGCGTGCGTCAGCGCGACACACTCGTCGCGCTCCATGCCGCGCAGGAACACCGCCATCGCAAAGGCGGCGGCCTGGGCGTCCGAGACGGTGCCGACCGTCAGGCCACGGATGAAGTCGCCAATCTCGGCGGCGGTCAGCGCGGCACCGTCACGCTTGCGGCGGATGATCTCCTGCGGAAGCATCGGCTAATATCCCTGCGGGGCGGGAGCGGATCCGGCCCCGTCGATCGCGGCCACAAGTGCGGCATGGAGGCTGCTGGCTCCAATCCGGAACGTCTCCGGCTTGGCCCAGCCCGACCCCATCACCGTCTCCGCCAGCGCCAGATAGAGCATCGCGTCGGCCAGCGTCCGGATGCCGCCCGCGGCCTTGAAGCCGACCGGCCGGCCACTGTCGCGGATCGCCTCGAGCATCGCCCGGGACGCGTCCGCCGTCGCCGAGACGGCGATCTTGCCGGTGCTGGTCTTGAGGAAATCGGCCCCGGCGGCGATGGCCAGCCCGCTTGCGCGGGAGACCGCCGCCATGTCGGGCAGTGCGCCTGTTTCGAGGATCACCTTCAGCTGCTGGTTGCCCTGCAGCAATCCCCTGGCCTCGCGCACCATCTCCACGGCAGCGTCCTCGTCGCCAGCGAGAAAGTCGCGATAGGGAAATACCAGGTCGATCTCGTCGGCGCCGTCATCCAGCGCCTCCTCCATATCGTCGAGAACGGCCTCCAGATCAGCGGTCCCCGACGGAAAGTTCATCACGGTGGCGATCC
>JBMOJG010000651.1:0-2521 GCA_049316925.1 Alsobacter sp.
TTTCGACGCCCTGAAGCGTGTGATCGGCATCTAGCCGACGCGTCGGCGCCGCTCTCACAGGTCGCGAAACGCGGCCCGAAGCCTTGATCTCGCCTCGTTTTCTGGTATAAGCCGCGCCTTCGAACCGCCCGGCTGTCAGGGCTGCCGTGGCGGTTCATTTCGTTCTCATGACGAGACGAACGGCTGTTTTCGAATGGCCGACCAGCACAAAGAGGGCGGAAACCGCCCCTGGAGAGAGCAAAATGCCCAAGATCAAGACGAAGTCGAGCGCCAAGAAGCGCTTCAAGATCACGGCGACCGGCAAGGTCATGTACGCGCATGCCGGCAAGCGCCATGGCATGATCAAGCGGACCAACAAGCAGATCCGCAACAACCGCGGCACAGCCGTCCTCTTCGAGGGCGATGCGGCCAACGTGAAGAAGTATTTCCTGCCGAACGGCTGATCGCCCCGGCACCCAACATCCACGAAGGAGATCAGCCATGTCACGTGTCAAGCGGGGCGTTACGTCCCATGCCAAGCACAAGAAGACCCTGAAGGCCGCCAAGGGATTTTACGGCCGTCGCAAGAACACGATCCGCACCGCCAAGGCGGCTGTCGATCGGGCGATGCAGTATGCCACCCGCGACCGCAAGGCCAAGAAGCGCACGATCCGGGCGCTCTGGATCCAGCGCCTGAACGCCGCGGTGCGCGAGCACGGCCTCGTCTATTCGCGTTTCATCGACGGCCTCAACAAGGCAGGCGTCGAGGTGGACCGCAAGGTCCTGTCTGATATCGCCATCCGCGAGCCGGCCGCCTTCGCGGCGCTGGTCGAGAAGGCCAAGTCGGCGCTTCCCGTCGCCGCCTGATCGCGAACTGACCGGTCGGCGACCGCAGACAGGCCCGCTCCGGCGGGCCTTTTTGCGTTGGCGCGCCGCCTTGCCAAGGCCCGGCGCGCTGCCTAGGGTCGCGCCATGCAGCAGCCCGTCCTCGCCTTCTGGTACGAGTTCGCCTCGACCTATTCGTTCCTCGCCGCCGAGCGGATCGACGCTCTGGCGGCGCAGCGCAACGTGGCCGTGCAGTGGAAGCCGTTCCTGCTCGGACCGATTTTCCGCAACCAGGGCTATACGACCTCGCCGTTCAACCTGTTCCCGGTGAAGGGGCTGTATATGTGGCGCGACATGCAGCGCGCCTGTGACCGGATGGGGCTGCCGCTGGTGAAGCCCGATCCGTTCCCGCAGAACTCCATTGCGGCGGCGCGCATCGCCGTGGCGCTGCCCGACGAGGCGCGGCCGGCGTACAGCCGGGCGGTGTTCCGCATGGAATTCTGCGAGGGCCGGCCGATCAGCGACGAGGCAGCGCTCGCGGCCATCGTTCGGGAAACCGGCGATGACCTCGTCACGGCTGTGGCCGCCTCCCGCACCGATGTCGTCAAGGCCGAGCTGCGACGCCTGACCGAGGAAGCGGAACAGCTCGGCCTGTTCGGGGCGCCGTCCTTCGTCACCGCCGACGGCGAGGTCTTCTGGGGCAATGACCGGCTCGAGGAGGCGCTCGACTGGGCGGTCGGGCAGCGCTGATGCTGTCGCCCGCCGAAGTCGAACGCTATGCCCGCCATATCGTCCTGCGCGAGGTGGGTGGGCCGGGCCAGATGCGGCTGAAGGCTGCCCGCGTGCTGGTGATCGGCGCCGGCGGGCTCGGCGCCCCGGTGATCCAGTACCTGGCGGCCGCCGGGATCGGCACGCTGGGGATCGTCGACGACGACAGGGTGTCGCTGTCCAACCTTCAGCGCCAGGTGATCCACGGCACGCCCGACATCGGCCGCAGCAAGGTCGACAGCGCCACCGACGCCGTGGCCCGACTCAACCCGCATGTGCGGATCGTCCCCCATGGGCTGCGCATCGACGCCGGCAACGCGGCGGCGCTGGTGGCCGACTACGACATCGTTGCCGACGGTTCGGACAATTTCGCCACGCGCTATGCGGTCTCGGACGCCTGCTGCCGGGCCGGCCGGCCGCTGGTGACGGGCGCGCTCGGGCCGTTCGACGGCTCGCTCACCACGCTGCGCCCGCACGAGACGGGCGCGGACGGGACGCCGAACCCGACCTATCGCTGCCTGTTCCCGTCACCGCCGGCGGCCGGCAGCATCCCGGCCTGCGCCGAGGCCGGTGTGCTGGGTGCGCTGGCCGGCATGCTCGGCGCCATGATGGCGCTCGAGGTGGTGCGCGAGATCGTCGGCTTCGGCGAGGGCCTGGTCGGCCGGCTGCTGATGCTCGACGCCCGTTCCATGCGGTTCGAGACGATCGGCTACGGGTGGGACCCGCAGAACCCGCTCACCGGCCGGACGGACGGACCAGCCTGAAGCCTGCTCAGCGCCCGCCGGGCTTGTAGTAGACGCCGCGCTTCATGCGAGTCTGGACATAGACGTGCTCGGAGAAGGTGCCGTCGGCGTAGGAGTTGGCCTTCTCGGAGACCGGCACCGACAGGTTCTGGCTCGACGGAAACTGCTCCACGAACGCCTCGTCGATATCGACGCCAAGGCCAGGC
>JBMOJG010000652.1:0-2519 GCA_049316925.1 Alsobacter sp.
TGCGGAACGTGCCGGACGGCGCGGCCGTGAAATTCTCGTTGCCCATCGGCTCCGGATCGACCCCGGCATTGAGATGGTTCGATACGACCCAGCCCATTGCGGCAAGCGTGGATTCCAGCAGCGAGACATCGATCTGCCGACCGCGCCCGGTCGTGCGCTGCTCGACCAACGCTGCCGAGATCGCGAATGCCGCCGTCAGTCCGGCAATCGTGTCGGAGATCGGAAATCCGGTGCGCAGCGGGGCCGTGCTAGCATCACCAGTGACGCTCATGGCGCCCGACAACCCCTGCACGATCTGGTCGTAGGCTGGTCTCCCGGCCCAGGGGCCGTCCTGCCCGAAGCCCGAGATTGCGCAATAGATGATCTTCGGATTGCGGGCCGACAGCACATCATGGTCCAGCCCCAGCCGCTCCATCACCTTCGGGCGGAAATTCTCCAGCACCACGTCACTCTGTTCGACAAGACGCAGGAAGGCCTCCTTGCTATCTGCGTTCTTGAGATCCAGCGTGATCGACTGCTTGCCGGCATTCACCGCCACGAAGGACAGCCCCATCAGCTGCTTCGCCATCTCTGGATCGGCGCCAAGCCTGCGGGCGAGATCGCCGCCATCGGGGTTCTCGACCTTGATGACCTCTGCGCCCATGCGCGCCAGATTGTAACCACAGAACGGGCCTGCCAGCACGTTCGACAGGTCAAGGACACGGACGCCGGACAGGGGAAGGGTCATTCGGCGCGGTCCCCGGGCCGGATTGAAGCAGAACCCGGCTCGCCTCCCAATTGGCGCGTGATCGAGGCAGCGGCCTGCTTCACGATCACCTTGTATTCCGGCACATGAGCTGCAAACCGATTGAGGATGCCAGCCAGCGTCAAGGCCCCGACAAACTCGCGGTTGGGGCCCAACACGGGGGCTGAAACGCTGGCAACATCCGGGTCCCGGTCGCCAAGCGTGGCGACAACGCCTTCAGAGCAGATCTCCTCGGAGAAACGTGTCGGCATTCCGAGATAATAGGCCACGATATGGCCCCCGGAGCCTTTACCAATTGGCGAGCTCTCGCCTTCTTCGACATGGGAGCGAGCGCTGCGGGGTGAGTTCTGGCGGAACAGGCACATGCGCTCCTCCCCGCGCGGGATCCAGAACGACGCGCTTTCCCGCGTCAGCGCCACGAGGGCCTGCATGGCAGGCCGGATAATCGGCTCAAGTTCAAGGTTTTGGCGGAAGACCGAACCCAGCCGCCAGAGGGTTGGGCCGAGTTGGTAGGCCCCGGCAAGGCTGCGGCCCACATAGCCGAAGCGCTCGAGTGAGACCGTCAGCCGCAGGATCGTGGCTTTGGACAATCCGGTCTTGAGCGCCAGCTCCTTGAGCGAGAGCGGGGTCTCCACCGAACCGAGGGCATCGAGCAGGCTCAAGGCCCGTTCGACAGCATCGACACCCATTCGGTCGTCGGGCCGGCCATCGGCACGAAGAAGTGAATCATTGGACATGGCAATTCCGATCAGTTGATCGCTCCTGAATTCAAATTCGGGCACTAGATAAACCGCTCATGCATGACTTTCACCGCTGTGAAGAAGTCGCGTGCATAACTGCCCTTTTCGGCAGGACCATAACCAGCCTGTTTTCGGCCAGTAAAAGGTGCGTGGAAATCCATGCCTGCCGTCGGCAGGTTGACCTGAAGCATGCCTACTTCGGCGTTGTCGCGAAAGTGACGGATGATCTTCGCGCTCTCGGTCACGATCCCGCTGGAAAGCCCCGCCTCGGTGTCGTTGGCAATGGCGAGCGCCTCGTCATAGTCGCGAGCCGGGATGACGGCCGCGATAGGGCCGAAGATTTCTTCGCGGTTGATGGTCATCTGGTTGGTTGCGTGGATGAACAAGGCAGGGTTGAGGTAGTAGCCAAGTGTCTTTCGGTTTAGGCGCTCCCCGCCATGGGCAAGGCATGCGCCCTCTGTCCGGCCAATCTCCAGGTAGCGCTCATCAATGGCCAACTGGGCCTCTGACACTACAGGACCAATGTCGGTTGCCGGATCCCGTGCATCGCCGATCGTTAGCGTCCTCATGCGTTCCATCAGGCGCGCCACAAATGCATCGTGGATGCCTGGCGTCACGATCAGCCGGGAAGAGGCCGTGCAGCGCTGGCCGGTCGAGAAAAACGCACCTTGCAGGGCGCAATCGACAGCAAGCTCCAACGGCGCATCATCCAGAACGATCAGCGGGTTCTTTCCGCCCATTTCAAGCTGCATGCGGGCGCCGCGGTCGAAAAGCGTGTGGCCTATTGCTTTTCCGACCCGTGTCGACCCCGTGAAGGAAACGCCCGCGACCGTTGGGGATGATACGATGGCGTCGCCAACCACCGATCCATGTCCCATCACAAGGTTGAACGCTCCGCTCGGAACCCCCGAGCGGTTGATGATGTCAGCCAGCAGCCATGCCGATCCCGGCACAAGCTCAGCCGGCTTGAACACGACGGTGTTGCCATAGGCGAGGGCGGGCGCAATCTTCCAGGCCGGAATAGCGATCGGGAA
>JBMOJG010000653.1:0-2516 GCA_049316925.1 Alsobacter sp.
ACCGAGCCGCCTGAGCCGGCGGCCGATCCGCATGCCAAGCAGGGAGCCTGAGCGATGCTGGAGTTCCTCATCTGCTCGATGCTGACGATCTTCCCCGACTTCCTCTACCGCCGCTACGTGCAGGGCAAGCGCATCGGCCACGAGATCACGCTCTACTCGGTCTGGTTCGAGCTGCGCTGGGGCATCACCGCCTGCCTGATGCTGACGGTGCTGCTGATCACCGTCATCTTCTACCACCACCCCGCCACGACCAACGTCACGTCGTTCTTCCGCACCGTGCCGATCGTGCCGGAAGGCAGCGGCCGGGTGACCGAGATCTATGTCGGCCAGAGCGCCGAGGTGCAGAGGGGCCAGCCGATCTTCAAGCTGGACAGCACCAAGCAGGACGCCGCAGTCGAATCGGCGCGTCGCCAGATCGCCGAGGTCGAGGCCGCCATGGTGGTGTCGCGCAGCGAGGTGGCCGCTGCCGAGGGCCAGGTGCAGCAGGCCAGGAGCGCGCTCGACCAGTCGCTCGACGAACTGGCGACGAAGCAGGAGCTGATGCGCCGCAACGCCGACGTGGTCGCGCGCCGGGAGATCGAACGGCTTGAAACTGCCGTCGAGGGCCGCCGCGGCGGTGTCGCCGCGGCCGAGGCCGCCCGGCAGGCGGCGCTGTCGAAGTTCGACACGCTGCTGCCGGCGCAGAAGGCCAGCGCCGAGGCAGCCCTCGCCCAGGCGCAGGTGGAGCTGTCGAAGATGACGGTTTTTGCCGGATTTGACGGGCGGATCGAGCAGTTCGCCCTGCAGGTGGGCGATGTGGTCAATCCGTTCATGCGGCCGGCCGGCATCATCATTCCGCGCGAATCGGGTCGGCGGTCGCTGCAGGCCGGGTTCGGCCAGATCGAGGCGCAGGTGATGCGCGTCGGCATGGTGGCGGAGGTGGTGTGCATCTCCAAGCCGCTCACCGTCATCCCCATGGTGGTGACCGGCGTGCAGGACTTCATCGCGGCCGGCCAGTTCCGCGGCGGCGAGCAGCTTGTTGATGCTCAGCAGGTGCGCCAGCCCGGCACGATCACGGTGATGCTCGAGCCACTCTTTGCCGGTGGCATCGAGGATGTGACGCCCGGCAGCAGCTGCATCGCCAACGCCTACAGCAGCAACCACGAGCGGCTGAAGTCGAAGGATATCGGCACGGCGACCTGGGCGTACCTGCACGTGGTCGACACGGTTGCCATCGTCCACGCCATGCTGCTGCGCATCCAGGCGCTGCTGATGCCGGTCAAGATCCTGGTCATCTCCGGACACTGAAGCGGGCGGCACTGCGCCCGGTTCCGGTCCTGCGGTCGTGCCGGCCGGCAGGGGGCGTAGCCACCTCAGGCCCCGCGCAGGCAAGACGGCGATCTGTCGCCATGTCGCGCTGGCGCGGTGACAACCGCCCTCACCTGTCGGGCGTGCCGCTATTTCACGATGGCGAAGTTGGAGCCGGCGTTGCCATAGGTGTTCGCAGCGATTTCGGGCGGCGCCGGCGGCGCGCCCGGCGCATTGTAGTCGGAGTTCAGTGTCAGGGCGGCGCGGCCGCCGACCGTGATGCTGCCGGCGACAATCGCCGTCCACGGCGACTGGTCGGCGATCGGTGCCGACGGGATGAAATTGATCTTGTCCTTTGGAATGTAGATCGCGCCCGTCATCTTGCGGACATTGGTGGACGAGATCTGCCAGACATTGCCGTGGTTGTTGAAGGAGTTGCGGTTGTACCAGACCAGCATGCCCGCCATGGTGCCACTGAGCGGCGCACTGAGATCGACGGTCGCGTTGCCCGTGATCCGCAGGCCGGAGTTCGAGCCATTGATGGCCGCATCCGGGCCGTAGAAATAGAACCCGACATCCTCGCCCGTCACAGTGCTGTCGTGGATCGTCATGGCACCCAGGATCGTGTAGGTCCCGGCACCGAAGGTGACATTCGCGCCGTCGGAGATGGTCAGACCTCGACGGAACACATATGTTCCGGGATTAAATCTGACAGTCGAGTAATCGGCGATCGTCACATGTTGATGGAAATAGTAGGTTCCATTCAGAAACTTAACGTTGGCAACATTTGAAATGCTGACCTCGCCGCAGTAATATCCCGCAGATAGTGATTCGGGCCCGATGATGTTCATTTTCGCCCTGCCGGTACAGATCCTTGGCAAGACGGGTGGCGCTGGCTGCGGCTTGGTGCCGAACGGATCGTCGATCGCCGGCGCACTGGTGATCGCCGGTGGTGTGCTCTGGGCGCCGCCGGCGCCGCCGGCCGAGAACACCTTCGCTGCCGTCAGGCGCGCCCTCTTGTTGTTGTCGACGAAGATACTGTTGGTATGGGTCGAATTTGAGAACACGCTGCAGCCATTGGCCTCGATGATGCCGCCGTCCTTGACCAAGAGGTTCTGGTTGATGCCGCCGCCACTGAGCGCGACGATGCAGACCTTGGTGGTGCCGCCGACGGCGCGGGCCGACGACGTGGCGGTTGCGCGATCAAATGGGATGCCGAGGAGCTTGCC
>JBMOJG010000654.1:0-2512 GCA_049316925.1 Alsobacter sp.
CCGCCGGAAAAAGAAACAGGTGCCTGCCTGCTTCAGGAATATATGCCACGCAGAGAATAAGCGCGGCGCATATAACAACCAGCATCCTGCTGAAAGCACCTTCTGCTTTCATGATGAACCTGAGGGCAATCAAAAACATGCACAGCGGCATGGGGATCTGGGCAAGCCAGGTAGGCAGAAAAGGCGCCACATTCATCAGGTTGGCCACCAGAAAGGCGGCGAAGGCCGCGGCACCCAGCACCAGCATGAAATCCCGCCACGCACTGATGCCGAGCGCTGCCTGCAAGCGGCCGAGCGGCAGGCCGGGCGCGGCGCTTTCCGGCACTGTCAGCACGGTGAGGAACGGCACGATGGAGCCGACACCCACCACCTCGGCGAGCGCGGTGCCGACCGACAGCAGCAACAGCAGGCCGAGCTGGCGGCGTCCGGCGCTGTCGAGGCAGGCGATGATCCGGCGGGCCGTCAGCCTCACCCGATCAGGTCCCAGCTGACCGGGGTGCCGCGGGCCACGTCCACCCGGGCGCGCTTGCCCAGCACCGTGTCGAGCTCCCGCGGCGGCAGGCCGAGGCCCGGCCGGATGGCCCGAACCGTCTGCGGCGTGAAAGCATCGCCGGCCTTCATGTCGGCGACGACATAGAGCGATCGGCGGAACACCAGCGAGGCCTTTTCGGCCTCGGTCGGCCCGTAGCGGACGACGCCCATCGCGGCCTGGGCCCGGCCGGTCTCCTCGACCAGCGCCTTGAGCTCGGCGGGCTCCAGCGAGAACGCCGCGTCGACGCCGCCCTCGGCGCGCGACAGGCAGAAATGCTTCTCGATGACGGTGGCGCCGAGCGCGACCGCCGCCACCGAGACGCCGGTGCCCATGGTGTGGTCCGACAGCCCGACCTCGCAGCCGAACAGGTCGCGCAGGTGAGGAATGGTGGCCAGGTTGGTGTTCTCAGGCGTCGCCGGATAGGTCGACGTGCACTTCAGCAACACCAGATCCCGGCACCCGGCCTCGCGCGCCGCGCGCACGGCCTCGTCGAGTTCGGCGATGCTGGCCATGCCGGTCGACATGATCAGCGGCTTGCCGGTGGCGGCCGCCTTGCGGATCAGCGGAATGTGGACGTTCTCGAACGACGCGATCTTGTAGGCTGGCACGCCGAGCGTCTCGAGAAAATCGACCGCTGTCTCGTCGAACGGCGTCGAGAACACGGTCAAACCGTGCATCCGCGCCCGCTCCATGATCGGCGCATGCCACTCCCACGGCGTGTGGGCCTGCTTGTAAAGGTCGTACAGGTTGCGGCCCGCCCACAGGCTGCCGCCATCCTGGATGGTGAACTCGCCGCGGTGCACGTTGATGGTGATGGTGTCGGCCGTGTAGGTCTGCAGCTTGATGGCGTGTGCGCCGGCGGCAGCGGCCGCGTCGACAATGGCGAAGGCGCGGTCCAGCGACTGGTTATGGTTGCCCGACATCTCGGCGATCACGAACGGCACCTGGTCGCGGCCGATGCGGTGACCGTCGATGGCGAAGCTCTTTGTGTCGGACATGGTGTGGCTCCGGCTGCCGCGGCGCGGGATCGGGCGGTTCGTACAGCATCGGCCCGTCCGCGGTCAAAGCTGGCGCGGGTTTACGCGGGAGAAACGGCATCCCACACCCAGCGGCAGCGCAGCAGCGCCGCGCTCAGCCGGTCGACAGCGCCGGGCGGAAAGGCCAGGAATGCCTCCACTCCATCAGGCGGCACCAGTGCCAGCGTGGCATATTCGGCGCTCACCGCCTCCGCGTGGATCAGTGCGATCTCGCTGAACCGGGCCGGGGTCCACAGGCCGACGATGATGTCGACGACGCCGCTGTCCTCGTCCTCCGCCAGCCCCAGCGGCGCGGCGGCCGTGATGGCGGTTGCGGCGAGGCCGACCTCCTCGACCAATTCGGCCAGCGCCTGCCGCACCGGGTCGATCCGGCCATCCGTGCCGACGGCCTCGGCCGCGATGCCGCCAGCCGGTGCCAGCTCGAACGCACCGACCGCCTGGGTGACGCCGTCGCCACGCCGTCCCAGCACGATTCCGTCACGGCAGCGCAGCACGCCGGTCACCGCCAGCGGGCGAACGCCAATCGTTTCTGCATATCCAGGTTGTCGACGCCGTGCCATGAACCGGCGGTAGGTTGTCCACTGGCCTGCAATCACCAACCCGTCGCGGCGGGTGACGCTGAACATCGGACCGTCGAAGGCGTGCGGGCGCCGGGCCAGCTCGGCAGCCCAGATCGCGTCGACCATCTGCGCCACATCCGGCGGCAACGGCGGCGCAGGGCCCTCATCGACGATGGTGAGCGGCCCGGGAAGTGGAATCGGCAAGGTCATCGCATCAGTGTCGCGGGTTGGCGGCCAATTTGCACGCGCCAGCCCGGCGCGGTACGGGACGCGGGCAACCAGGGACACGCCATGGAACTCGACGCGATCCGACGCCACTGGGACGAGTGGGCCGCAGCCTACGGGACCGGGCTGCGCGCCACCACCAAGACGCCGACCGTCAA
>JBMOJG010000655.1:0-2504 GCA_049316925.1 Alsobacter sp.
TGGTCTTGCCGATCTTCGCCCACGCGTCCTTGTTCCAGTAGAGCAGCGCGGTCGAGGAGTTGTAGGGGAAGGACCACATTTCGCCCTTCGAGGTCGCGTAGTAGTTGGCGACGCCCGGGAAATAGTCGGCCCAGTCAACCGTCATGTTGAAGTCTTTGACGAGCTGGTTGGCGGGGTAGATCGCGCCCGACAGCATGAAGTTCACGGTGCCGGCGTCGTAGATCTGGACCAGCGTCGGCTGCTGCTTGGAGCGGTAAGCCGCAATGGTGTTCTGCTCGGCCTTGTCGTAGCCGCCCTGGCCAATGCACACGGCCTCGTACTTGGTCTGCGACTCGTTGAAGCGCTTGCAGTGGTCGACCATGATCTCGCCGAGCTGCGCGGTGAGGCCATACCAGTATTCGAACTTGATGCGTTGCTGGGCCTGGGCACCCTGCGGCAGGCAGAGCGCCGCAAGCGCGGCGGCGGCGTAGAGGGCGTGCTTCATGACCTGTCCTCTGAAAGGGGGCCGGCGGAGCGGCCGGTGCGACGCGCTTCTAGGTCGCCGCAATGACGGGCTCCGGACGAACCGATGACGAATCGATGAAACCGTCCCGGAGCCGGTTGGCTGCACGGTGTTCTCCACCGAACACCTGCCATGTCATCGGCCTGTCGGACGCGACAGGCTAAACGGCGCGGTTCGAAGGAGGACGCAGGCATGGACGACATCAGTGTGGCGACGGCGGATGTGATGGAGCCTGTCGAACTCCAGGTGATCGCCGATGCGCTTGACGGGGAAGCCGACCGGGCCCGCCACGATGTCGCTGTGGCGCGCGTGCCAGCCCTTCATGTGATCGAATGGCAAGCGCCGCCCGAGCCGCCGGTGCCGGTGCCAAGGCTGCGCATTGCGGCCTGGAATGCCGAGCGCTGCAAATATGCCGGCGAGAGCGCGCTGCTCCTGCGCGAGGTCGGCGCCGACATCGTGCTCCTCAGCGAGGTCGATGTCGGCATGGCCCGGTCGGGCAACCGCCACACCGTCGCCGACCTCGCTGGCGCACTCGGCACCGGCTATGCGTTCGGCGTCGAATTCGTCGAGCTTGGCCTTGGTGACGAGCGTGAAAGCGTCTGGCACGCCGGGGCTGCCAACACCCACGGCTACCACGGCAACGCCATCCTGTCGGAGCTTGCCCTGGAGGCGCCCTGCCGGATCGCGCTCGACGATGGCGCCACCTGGTTCCTGCCGGGCGCGGATCCGACGCAGCGCCGTCTCGGCGGCCGCATGGCCGTGGCCGCCACGGTGGCCGGGACGCCGCTCTGGATCGTGAGCGTCCACCTGGAGAGCCGCAGCACCCCGCGGCTGCGGGCCGAGCAGGGCCGAAGGCTGATTGCGGCGCTCGACCGGCTCGCTCCGGGCGCCCCGATGGTCATCGGCGGCGACGTCAACACGGCGGACCTGCCGCGCGGCGAGCGGCTCCCGGACGACGCCCTGGAACGGCCGGACGAGGCCGAGCCGCTGTTCGCCGAGATGGCTGCGGCGGGGTTTGGCTGGCAGGGTGCCAACGACGCCGCGCCAACGTGCCGCACCCGGCCCGACGGCACGCCGCTGCCGCCGTTCACGCGGATCGACTGGCTGTTCACCCGTGGCGTCCGGCCGGTCGCTTGCGGCACCGTTCCGGCGGTGGCGCCCGATGGCTCAGCCATCTCCGACCATGATCTCGTCTGGGTCGATCTCGCGCTCGACGAGGCATAGCGCCGGAGAGATGCTAGACCTTCGCGGCGAAACCGCACCGTGGGGATCACGTTGAGACGAAATGCGCTCCAGGCTCTGCTCGCCGTCCTGGCCTGCGCGGCCATCGCGGTGGCCGTCTGGCATCTGCTGGCGGCCCGCGACGGGCTGGTCCGCGAGACCATCGCGATTGGTGACGTCCCCGCCACGGTCTTCCGGCCTGCAGACCGCAAGCCCGCCCCCGTCGTCGTCATCGCGCATGGCTTCGCCGGCTCGCAGCAGCTCATGGAGTCCTTCGCCACGACCCTGGCGCGCAACGGCTATGTGGCGGTCACCTTCGATTCCGCCGGCCATGGCCGCAACCCGAAGCCGTTGACCGGCAGCGTGACCGAGGCCAGCGGCGCGACCCGCACACTGGTCGGCGAGCTCACCGCTGTCGCCGCCCACGCCCGCAGCCTCGGCGACGGGCGCCTTGCGGTGCTCGGCCATTCCATGGCGTCGGACATCATCGTGCGGTTCGCCGCGTCCCGGCCGGACGTGGCGGCGACCATCGCCGTGTCGATGTTCTCACCGGCCGTCACCGCCACGCAGCCGCGCAACCTGCTGGTCATCGTGGGCGACTGGGAGGGGATGCTGAAGACCGAGGCGCTGCGCGTGGTCGGCCTCGTCTCCGCGCCGCTGCCCCCGCAGCCGGGAGTCACCTACGGGGATCCTGCAGCCGGCACAGCCCGCCGCGCCGCGTTCAGCCCCGGCGTCGAGCATGTCGCCGTGCTATACAGCCGCGACAGCCTGCGCGAGGCGG
>JBMOJG010000656.1:0-2499 GCA_049316925.1 Alsobacter sp.
CGGCCAGCCAGGCGGTGTACTGGGCCTTCACCACCCAGCCGCCATTCGGTGGCACCAACGACTGGGTTGGGCTGCAGAATTTCCAGCAGATCTTCACTGACCGCGTCTACTGGAACTCGGTCATCGTCTCGATCATCTTTGCTTTCTTCTCGACAAGCCTGTCGATCGGCATGGCATTGCTGTTCGCGCTGTTCGTGGATCGGCAGCTGAAGGGCTACAAGGCCTACCGCTTCATCTATTTCTGGCCTTATGCGATTGCGGCGCCGGCCGTCGGCCTGGCCTTCCGCTTCATCTTTGCGCCGGATGCCGGCTTCGTCTCGGCCATCAACAAGATCTCGCCCAACCTGTGGAACCCGGCGTTCAACGGGACGGATGCGATGATCCTGATCGTGCTGGCGAATTCCTGGAAGATGATGGCCTACAACTTCATCTTCTTTCTCGCCGGCCTGCAGGCAATCCCGCGGGCGCTGATCGAGGCCGCCGCCATGGACGGCTCGAGCGTGCTGCGGCGTGCCCGCGACATCCAGCTGCCGCTGCTGGCGCCGACGCTGTTCTTCCTGCTGGTGATCAACATCACCGAGACCTTCGTCGACAGCTTCGGCATCGTCGACATCACCACCGGCGGCGGCCCGGCGCGGGCCACCGACCTGATGGTCTACAAGATCTACTCGGACGGCTTCAAAGGGCTCGACTATTCGATGGCCGCCGCCCAGTCGATCGTGCTGATGGCGCTGGTCATCGGGCTCACCTTCATCCAGTTCCGCTATGTCGAAAAGCGGATTCACTACAAGTGAGGCGCCCGTGATCGAACGCACGCCCATCCTCAACGCCGTGACGCACGGGCTGATGCTGATCGGCCTCCTGCTCGCGGCCCTGCCGATCTACATCGTGTTTGTCGCCTCGACGCATGACCTGCGGGCGGTCAACCAGGTGCCGATGTCGCTTTATCCCGGCACCCACATGATCGAGAACTACAGCAAGGTCTGGGCGAAGTCGCAGTTCGGCGACAAGATGCTGAACAGCCTGATCGTCGCGGTCGGAGTCACCGTCGGCAAGGTTCTGATCGCCGCGATCTCGGCCTATTCGATCGTGTTCTTCCGCTACCGCATGCGGATGGTGTTCTTCTGGCTGATCTTCGTGACCCTGATGCTGCCGCTCGAGGTGCGCATCGTGCCGACCTATGCGGTGGCGTCGAATGTGCTGGAGCCGTTCCAGACCATCCTGGGCTGGACCGGGCTCGGCCTGGCGCTGCCGGAGGTCAACCTCCTGAACACCTATACGGGGCTGATCCTGCCGCTTGTCGCGACGGCAACCGGGACCTTCCTCTACCGGCAGTTCTTCATGACGATCCCCAACGAGCTGGTCGAGGCGGCAAAGATGGACGGTGCCGGGCCGCTGCGGTTCTTCTGGGAGATCCTGCTGCCGCTGTCGCGCACCAACATGGCGGCGCTCGCCACCATCATGTTCGTCTATGCGTGGAACCAGTATCTGTGGCCGTTGCTGATCACGACCGATCAGTCCAAGGCGACGGCGACAATGATGCTGCAGAAGATCGTGCCCGGCCCCCTGTTCGGCCAGCCGCCGATCTGGAACGAGGCGATGGCAGCGACCTTGCTTGTCATGGTGCCGCCGCTGCTGGTGGTGATCTTCATGCAGGGCTATTTCGTCCGCGGCCTGATCGCGACCGACAAGTAGACGCACAGACGGGAGAACGCGATGTCGACCATCTCCATCAAGGGCGTGCACAAGAACTATGGCCGCAACCCTGTGGTCAAGGGCGTCGACCTGGAGATCGCCACAGGCGAGTTCATGGTGGTGCTGGGCCCCTCCGGTTGCGGCAAGTCCACGCTGCTGCGGATGATCGCCGGGCTGGAGGCGATCACCGCCGGCGACATCGCCATCGGCGGGCGGATCGTGAACCAGCTGGAGCCGCGCGAGCGCGGCTGCGCCATGGTGTTCCAGAACTACGCGCTCTACCCGCACATGACGGTTGCGGAAAACATCGGCTACGCCCTCAAGGTGTCCGGCCTCGGCAAGGCAGAGCGACGCGAGCGCGTGGCCGCCATCGCCAAGACGGTGGGCCTGGAGGATTTCCTCGAGCGGCGGCCCGGCGAGCTGTCGGGCGGCCAGCGCCAGCGCGTGGCGATGGGCCGGGCGATGATCCGCGAACCGCAGGTGTTCCTGTTCGACGAGCCGCTGTCGAACCTTGACGCCAAGCTGCGCGTGCAGATGCGCATCGAAATCCGCAAGCTGCACAACCGGCTGAAGACGACGTCGGTGTTCGTGACCCATGACCAGGTCGAGGCGATGACGCTGGCCGACAGGCTGGTGGTGATGAATGCCGGCCGCATCGAGCAGATCGGCACGCCCGAGGAGGTGTACCGGGCGCCCGCGACCCGCTTCGTCGCCGGCTTCATCGGCTCCCCGGCGATGAACCTCGTCGAGGGCGAGGCCCTTGGGTCCTCCGATGTCGGGTTTGGCAACGTGCGGCTGGCCGTC
>JBMOJG010000657.1:0-2494 GCA_049316925.1 Alsobacter sp.
CTCGACGTCTCGACCGCAACGGTCTCGCTGGCCCTGCGCGACAGCCCCGTGGTCGCCGACGCGACCAAGCTGCGGGTGCAAAGCCTCGCACGCGAACTTGGCTATATCTACAACCGCAGCGCGGCGAGCCTGCGCACTGCCCGCACCAACATGATCGGCGTCGGGTTCCACGACATCACCAACCCGTACTTCGCCGAGCTTCTGGTTGCGGTCGAGGATGCCGTTGCCCGAGCCGGACGCACTGTGCTGCTCGGCACCTGGGGTGAAAGCCGCGAGCGGCAGGAACGGGTGTTGCGCACCCTCAAGGAGTACCGCCCCGACGGCATGATCCTGTGCGCGGCCGGCGGCGCCACCCCGGCCGATATCGGCCAGCTGATCAGTGCCGGCATTCCGGTCGTGCAGGTCTCGCGCGAGGTCGACGGGCTGGCCTGCGATTTCGTCGGATCCGACGACGTTCGCGGCATGGAGATCGCATTCGACCACCTGGTCGGGCTCGGCCATCGCCGCATCGCCATGCTGGGTGGCACGGCGGCAATCTCGACCGGTCGCAACCGCCACCAGGGCTACCGCAACGCCTTGGCCCGGCACGGCATGAGCTTCGACCCGGCGTTGCTCTATGACGGCTACGGCACGCGCGAAACGGGCCTGCGCGGCGTCCAGGAGCTGCTCGCCTTGGCCGAGCCACCGACCGCGGCCCTGTGCTTCAACGACCTGACGGCGTTCGGCGCCATGCTGGGCCTGCGCCACCGAGACCGCGAGGCTGGTCGGGACTTTTCCATCGTCGGCTGCGACGACGTCTCGGAGGCGGCGCAGTGGTATCCGGCGCTGACCACCGTCCACAACCGGCAGGACGAGATGGGCCACCTGGCGGCGGAACTCCTCATCGCACGCATCGAGCGGCCCGACGGCCCGGTGCGACGGGTGGCGCTGGAGCCCCGCCTCGTCGTCCGCGGCTCGACCGCCCGGCCGGCCTGACGCCCGGGTCTAATGCTGCGGACCGAGACCGGCCAGCTGCCGGTAGACGGCGATGACCTGACTGTCATCCCGCGCGCCGAGGCCCTGGCCTGACGCCGACAGGAACAGCTGGTGGGCGAGGGCTGCCAGCGGCGTCGGCACCTTGGCCGAGCGGCCGGCATCGAGCACGATGCCCAGATCCTTGACGAAGATGTCGACCGCGCTGGTCACCGCCGGCTCGTCCTCGAGCATGCGCGGCCCGCGATCCTTCAGCATCCAGCTGGACGCCGCCGAGCCGCCCAGGATCTCGAGCGCCACGCCGCCGGCGATGCCGGCCTTCTGCGCCAGCGCCAGCGCCTCCGCCGCAGCGGCGATGTGCACCCCGCACAGCAGCTGGTTGACGGTCTTCACGGTGGCACCCTGGCCCCATCTCTCGCCCACATGGAACAGCTTGTCGCCAAGCGCTGCCAGCACCGGCCGCGCCTCCTCGAACACCGCCCGCGGCGCCGCCGCCATGATGGTCAGCGTCCCGCCGGTTGCCCCCACGACCCCGCCCGAGACCGGCGCGTCGATGAAGCGCCGGCCGCCCTCGGCGATGCGTTCGCCCAGCGACTGCACGGCGGCTGGCGGACAGGTCGCCATCAACACCACCACGCCACCATCGCGGAGGGCGGCGAGGCCCCCCGCCTCGAACAGAACGGCCTCGGCCTGCGCCATGTTGACGACCATCAGCACCAGGACGTCGGCACCTGCGGCCGCCTCGGCGGCCGACACGCAGCCGGTGCCACCGGCGGCCGTGATCGCATCGACAGCATCCCGGCGGACGTCAAACCCGCGCACCCGGAACTGCCGCTGCAGCAGGTTCCTGGCCATCGGCAACCCCATGGCGCCGAGGCCAACAAATCCGACGGTGGTCATCGCACTCACTCCTTCACCGCTCCGGTCATCGCCGACACGTAGTGCTCGACGAAGAACGAATACAGAATCACGAGCGGCAGCGAGCCCACAAGGGCGCCCGCCATCAGCGAGCCCCAGCGATAGATGTCGCCGTCGACGAATTCGCTGACGATCGCCACCGGCACGGTCTTGTTCTGGGTCGAGGACAGGAAGGTCAGGGCATAGATGAACTCGTTCCAGCACAAGGTCAGTGAGAAGATCGACGCCGAGATGATGCCGGGGATTGCCAGCGGCAGGATGATCTTGGTGAGGATCTGCCAGCGCGAGGCCCCGTCGATCAGCGCGCATTCCTCCAGCTCGTACGGGATGGTCTTGAAGTAGCCCATCAGCAGCCAGGTGGAGAACGGGATCAGGATCGTCGGGTAGACCAGCACCAGCGACAGCGGCGTATCAAACAGACCATAGGCCTGGATAATCGTCGCCAGCGGGATGAACAGGATCGACGGCGGCACCAGATAGGCGAGGAAGATCGCCGCACCGACCCACGCCGCCCCGCGGAACCGGATGCACACCAGCGCATAGGCGGCCAGCACGCTGGCAAACAGCGCCAGCGCGGTGGCGACCACGGACACGTACATCGTGT
>JBMOJG010000658.1:0-2494 GCA_049316925.1 Alsobacter sp.
CGCCGGCGAACACCAGATGGGTGATGCCGGCCTGTGTCAGGATCGCGCCGAGGTCCGTCGCGTAGAACGCGCCCTTGCCGGGCTTGTCGATCACCGTCTCGCCCGGCAGCGGCGCCAGCGCATCAAGGATGGCGTTGCCCGGCTCGCCGCGCACCAGCAACCGGCCCATGGGGCCCGTGTCGCCGATCCGCTGCGGCGCGTCGCCCCGGCTGCGCTTGGCGGGCGGACAGTCGGACAGGTCGGGCAGATGCGACTCGCGCGTGTGGATGACCAGCCAGCCCTTGGCCCGGAACAGGCCGATCAGCGCCGCCGTTGTCGGCACGATCGCGGCAAGGCGCGACACGTCATTGCCCAGCGCCTCGCCGAAGCCGCCCGGTTCGACGAAATCGCACTGCATGTCGATGACCACCAGCGCCGTCCGCCCGGGCGCGAGCGGGTAGGGGTAGGGTGCGGCCGGAACCGGCAGGATCGTGTCCATTTCAGTGCCCCGCCATGGCATGGCCGATCGTCGTCCGATCGGTCTCGGTGGTCTGCGCCACATAGGTGATCGTGCCGCCCGACATCACCGCCACCCGGTCGGCGAGTTCGAGGATCTCGTCGAGATCCTCCGACACCAGCAGTACCGCCGCGCCGCGGTTGCGCTGCTCCATGATCTGGGCGCGGATCTCCGCCACCGAGGCGAAATCGAGCCCGAAGCACGGATTGGCGACGATCAGCACGTCGACATCGCCGGACAGCTCGCGCGCCAGAACGGCCCGCTGCACGTTGCCGCCCGACAGATTGGCGATCGGCGTGTCGGTGGAGGGCGTCTTGACGCGGTAGCGGGCGATCAGCTCGCAGGCCTTCTCGCGCATCGGCCCGGGGCTCAGCCACCAGCCCAGCGACGCGATCGGCGGCTGGTCGAACGAGCGGAAGGCGATGTTTTCCGCCACCGACATGGTCGGCACGGCGGCGTTGCGCAGCGGCTCCTCCGGCAGGCCGAACACCTTCAGGCGCGCCATCGCCTCGCGGGTCGGCCCGAACGGCTTGTCATGCACGAAGATGAGCCCGGTCGAGGGCTCGCGCTGCCCGGCGATCACCTCGACGAGCTCGCTCTGGCCGTTGCCGGACACGCCCGCAATGCCGACGATCTCTCCGGCATGAACCTTGAGGCTGACGGCCTCGACGGCCGGGAGACCATCATCGCCCGGCGCGAACAGCCCGGCCAGCTCCAGCACGACCGGCGTCTTGCCCATCGGTTTGCGTTCGGCGCTGGCCCGCACGGGGGTGTCGCCGATCATCATCCGCGCCATGGCGTCGGCATCGAGTGCGGCCACGCTGCCGGTGCCGGCCAGCCGGCCGCGGCGCAGCACGGTGACGTCGTCGGCGAAGGCCGTCACCTCGCGGAACTTGTGGGTGATCATCAGCACGGTGATCTCGCCGCGCTGGGTCATGCCGCGCACCAGGCCGAGCATCTCGTCGGCCTCGCCCGGCGTCAGCACCGAGGTCGGCTCGTCGAGGATCAGGAAGCGCTGGTCGAGATAGAGCTGCTTCAGGATCTCGAGCTTCTGCTTTTCCCCCGCCGCGAGTTCGGACACCGGCACGTTCAGCGGCACCCGGAACGGCATGGTCTCCAGGAAGGCATCGAGCCGCCTGTGCTCGGCCGTCCAATCGATCACCGAAGGGACGTCGAGCCGGGAAATCACCAGGTTCTCGGCCCCGGTCAGCGACGGCACCAGCGTGAAGTGCTGGTAGACCATGCCGATCCCGGCGGCGCGCGCCTCGCGCGGGTTGCGCACCTGGATCTCGCGGCCGTCGACCAGCACCTGGCCCCGGTCGGGCTGGTAGAAGCCCATGATGCACTTCACCAGCGTCGATTTGCCGGCACCGTTCTCGCCCAGCAGGGCGTGGAACGACCCGGCCGGCACCTTGACCGAGACGTCGTCCAGCGCCACCAGCGATCCGAAGACCTTGCCGATGCCGACGGTTTCCAGGCCGATGGCGCGCCGTGTCGGGGCAGGCACCGCGGCGGCGCTCATGGCAACGCCTCCAGCAAGGTCGCGGAGGTCGCGACGGCGCCGAACACGCCGCCCTGCATCGTCACCATCCGGATCGCCGCCGCGTGGTTGTCGGGGTCGGTGGCGCCGCAGCAGTCCTCCAGGATCAGGCACTCGTAGCCGCGGTCATTGGCCTCGCGCATGGTGGTGTGGACGCACACATCCGTGGTGATCCCGGTCAGCACCAGGTTGGCGATGCCCTTCTGCCGCAGGATGAGATCGAGATCGGTGGCGCAGAACGAGCCCTTGCCGGGCTTGTCGATCACCGTTTCGCCGGGCAGCGGCGCCAGCTCGGGGATGATCTCCCAGCCCGGCTCGCCGCGCACCAGAATGCGCCCACATGGCCCGGGATCGCCGATCCCCGCGCCGATCTGCTGCGATCGCCAGCGCTTGTTGGCCGGCAGGTCTGCGAGGTCCGGCCGGTGGCCTTCGCGCATGTGGATGATGGTGTAGCCGCC
>JBMOJG010000659.1:0-2493 GCA_049316925.1 Alsobacter sp.
TCGGAGAGATCGAGAGTGCGGTAGGCACCATGGGCGATCAGCTCGGCCAGGCCGCGGCCGACGGCGGGTGACTGCTGCAGGCCATGGCCCGAGAAGCCGTTGGCCAGGTAGAAGTTCTCGGGATCCCCCGCCGACCCGACGAAGGCATTGTGGTCGAACCGGTTCATGTCGTAGTGCCCGGCCCAGGCGCGGCCGGGGCGGATGGCCTCGAAGGCCGGCACCCGGGCGGCCAGCGCAGGCCAGTACTCCTCCTCGAACAGTGACCAGTCGACGTCGAAATCCGGCGTTTCGCCCTCCGCCGCGCGCGGCGCCCCGCCGCTGAGGTAGAGCTGCCCGTCGGTGCCGCCATGGCCCTCCGGCCGGCACCAGACACCGCTCGGGTCGATCAGCAGCGGGAAGGCCTCCAGCGGCGTGCGGCAGGTGAAGGTGAAGACGCAACGCTTCTCGGCGAAGACGGGGATCGCGACGCCGGCGCGCGCCGCGAGCTGGCGGCCGCCCGACGCGCCGGCGGCATCAACCAGCGCGCCGCAGGCGATGCGCGATCCGTCGGCGAGGCGCACAGCCGTGACCCGGCCGCCCGCGCGCTCGATGTCGACCACCTCGCCATGCACATAGGCGACGCCGAGGCTGCGCGCCTTGCGGCGGAAGGCCTGCATCAGGCCCCAGCCATCGAACCAGCCCTCGCCGGTGCGGCCCCAGCTGGCGCCGCAGACGCCATCGCGGCTGAGCCAGGGAAACCGAGCCGCCAGCGCCGCGTCGTCGAGCAGCAGGATGTCGGCGCCGGCCTTTGCCTGGATGACATGGTTCTCCGCCAGCACGGCGGCTCCTTCGGGTGTTCCCGCCAAATAGAGATAGCCGCGCTCGACGAAGCCGACTTCGGGGCGGTCGCCATCGACCTCCAGCAGGTCGCCGATGCGGTTGAAGAAATCGAGGCCGTGCAGCGAGATGGCGATGTTGACCGGGCAGGAGAACTGCTGGCGGATCGAGGCCGCCGACAGGGCCGAGGCGCAGAAGCGGTAGGTCGGATCCTTTTCGACCACCACCACCGAGCCGGTCCAGTCCGGATCCATCGCCAGATGGCAGGCGACCGAGGAGCCGATGGCAGCGCCGCCGGCGATGACGACATCCGCGGTGGCGGGAAACGATGACATCAGGAACTCCGGGGCGGCGGCTCTCTCATGAGCGTGCCGCATGATCGCCGTCAAGACCAGCCCCTTCGTGCCCGCTGCCTGCGGGTGAGGGCTGGCAGGCCTCCAGCAGCCAGTCGCGGAAGGCGGCAACGGCCGGACGGTCACGCTTTTCCTGCGGGTAGACCAGCCAGTAGCCTTGGGGGCTTTCGACCGGGCGGTCGAACGGCACCACGAGCAGGCCGGCGCGCAGCTCCTCCTCGACGAGGAAGCGCGGCACGATGGCGAGGCCGAGGCCGGCAACCGCCGCCTGCGCCACCATGGCGAACTGCTCGAAGCTCGGTCCGGCCAGGGCGCGCTGCGGCGACAGGCCCTGGGCCTGCAGCCATTCGGCCCAGGCGCGTGGCCGCGTCGACTGGTGCAGGAGCGGGACGCGCAACACGTCGGCCGGCTCGCGCAGGGGCGTTGTCGCTACAAGGGCCGGGCTGGCGACCGGCACGATGGTCTCGCCCATCAGCGGATGCAGGATGGCGCCTGGCCAGACCCGGTCGCCGAAATGGATCGCGGCGTCCAGACCCTCGCGGGCGAAGTCGAACGGACGGATGCGGGAGGAAAAATCGATCGTCACCTCTGGATGGCGCTGGAAGAAGGCCGGCAGCCGCGGGATCAGCCAGCGGGTGCCGAAGGTGGGCAGGATCGCGAGCGCCAGCGTGCCACCGGCACCGCGCAGCGTCATGGCCGCAAGGGTCGCGGCGGAGAGACGCGACAGGGCGTCGCGTACCTCCTCGGCATAGGACCCGCCCGCCAGAGTCAGGGCGACGCGCTGGCGCACCCGCGTGAAAAGGGCGACGCCGAGTTGCGCCTCCAGTGCCGCAACCTGTCGGCTGACGGCGCCCTGGGTCAGCGCGAGCTCCTCGGCGGCGCGGGTAAAGCTGCCGTGCCGGGCCGCGGCCTCGAAGGCCTGCAGCGCGCCAAGCGACGGGACCAGACTGCGCGCGGCTGGTTGGATCATGCCGTCTCCTCATGAAGTGGTGAGAACATATCGGTTGCGTGGCCGGCGTGAAAGCGCGACGTTTAGGGTCCGGATATGGCTAGGTGCGCCGGCCCGCATGCCTGTTGCCTGCACGCCCTGTCGTCACGATCTGTCCTCCTGATCCGACCTGGAGATCCGCATGTCCGATTGCGTCCGCGACGAGGTCCGGAGCCTGCTCGACCGGCTGGGCGTGCCGGCCACGGCGTTCGCGCCGGGCGGAATGGCCGCGCGCTCGCCGCTGACCGGTACCGTGGTGGCCGAGCTGGCGGAGACCGACGCCGCCGCCGCGCAGGCGGCAATCGGCCGCGCGGCGGCCGCGTTCACGGCCTGGCG
>JBMOJG010000660.1:0-2490 GCA_049316925.1 Alsobacter sp.
AGATCACTGACCCGTACTCGCCGACACCGCGCGCGAAGGCCAGCACGAAGCCCGTGATGAGCGCCGGCAGCAGCGGCGGCAAGAGAACAGTCCAGACGACGCGAAAGCGATCGGCACCCAGCAGGGTCGCCGCCTCCTCGAGTTCGGTCTCGAGCTCCTCCAGCACCGGCTGCACGCTTCGGACGACGAAGGGCAGGCCGATAAACACCAGCGCCACGGCGACACCCAGCGGCGTATAGGCGACGCGAATGCCGTAGGGGGCCAGAACTGCGCCCACAATGCCGTTAGGCGCGTAGATGGCGGCGAGCGCAATCCCCGCCACGGCGGTGGGCATCGCGAAGGGCAGATCCACGATGGCGTCGACAAGGCGGCGGCCCGGAAAGTCGTAGCGGACGAAGATCCATGCGATGAGCAGGCCAAACACCGCGTTGACCACCGCTGCCAGCAATGCAGCCCCGAAAGACAGCCGCAACGCAGCGAGGGTCCTGGGCGACGTCGCGATCTCCACGAACGTCCCCACACCCATGCTCGCCGACTTGGCAATCAGCGCGGCGAGCGGGATCAGCACGATGCACGACAGCGCCGTGACGGTAATCCCGAGCGAGAGATGGAAGCCGGGCAGGATCCGCCGGGCACGCCCCCCTGGATGCACAGCGGACTCTGGCATGTCTCAGCGTGCCGGCTTGTAGAGCTGGTCGAACGTTCCACCGTCGCCGAAATGCTGGGGCTGTGCCTTCACCCAGCCGCCGAACGCGCCGTCGATCGTGACCAGTTCCAGCGCCTTGAAGCGGGCGAGGTCTTCGGCCCTGGCGTGCTGCTGGAAGCGCGGGCGGTAGAAATTCTTGGCGATCAGCGCCTGAGCGGCCGGCGTATAGAGGAATTCGAGATAGGCCTGTGCCACGGCGCGGGTGCCCTTGCTGTCAACGTTGCCGTCGACGAGCGTTACCGGCGGCTCGGCCAGAATGGACAGGGACGGCGTCACGATCTCGAACTTCTCCGCGCCAAACTCCTCCAGGACGAGAAACGCCTCGTTTTCCCAGGCGATGAGCGCGTCGCCGATGTTGCGCTGGGCAAAGGTCGTGGTAGAGCCGCGGGCACCGGTGTCGAGCACGAGGACGTTGCGGAAGATGGCCGCGATGAAGTCGCGTACCTTGGCCTCATCCCCTCCGAAGGCTTTTTGTCCCCAGGCCCAGGCCGCGAGATAGTTCCAGCGCGCGCCGCCACTGGTCTTCGGGTTCGGCGTCACAACGCCGACGCCAGGCTTGGCCAGGTCACCCCAATCCTTGATGCCCTTAGGGTTGCCCTTGCGCACCAGGAGCACGATCGTCGACGTGTACGGTGCAGAATTGAATTGCAGCCGGGTCTGCCAGTTCAACGGGATTTTGCTGGTGCGCTGGGCGATCGCGTCGATGTCGCCAGCCAGCGCAAGCGTCACAACGTCGGCCGCGAGGCCGTCAATCACCGTCCGGGCCTGCGCGCCAGAGCCACCATGCGACAGCCGGATCGAGGCGGTCTGTCCCGACTTGGCCTTCCAGTCGGCAATGAAGGCGGCATTGACCTCACGATACAGTTCGCGTGTCGGATCATAGGACACGTTCAGCAGTTCAACGGCCTGCTGGGCCCTGGCCACGCCGGCAACGACCGCGAGACAAAAGATCAGCGCCAGCACAGCGAGGACGTGATCGAGCAAACGCTTCATGCGGAATGCCGTCATTGCAGGCCTCCATGGGTTGTGGTGAGCGTGGGTGGGCGGACACTGTCCGCTACGCCGGGCGGGCTGTTCGGCGCAGTCGTCTCGCGCTTGGCCAGCAGCACGGCGTTCAGCAGGGCAAGCGCAACAACAAGGAGGATGAAGCCGAGGTCGGCGGCGCGCATGGTCATATTCCGCTGCCGTCGATGTGGACGTCGCCTCGCCGCAACCGGATCTGCGCCAGCACGTCCCGCAGGGCGGCCCGCAGCAACGTGCGCGCCACGGCATCCGCAAAACCCGCGGCGAGGCCCATCGACAGACTGCCGGTGAAGACCATCACGATGAGGCCAAACAGCGCCGATATGCCGAGCCGCCACACCACCGCCTCGGCGAGCCGGTCGGCCGAGGCCGGCGGCTCGGGGGCCAGCAGGCGCAAGACCCGTGCCCGCAGCGGAACCTCCTGGCCGGCGGCAATCTCACGGGCTGCCGGCTCGGCCTCCACCGCGTCGATCACGCCGAGCGCCACGGTCTCGTCGGTCACGCGGTCCATCAGAATGAAGGCGCCCAGGTCTCGGCCGCTCCCATACGAGTCGATGACCAAAGGACGGTCTGCCGTGATGGAGACGTGGCCAATGCCGTTGAGCGGCAGCGTCTCGGCGGAATGCCGCTCGTAGGTCTCGATATCGACCCGGTCACGGATGGTCAGCGTTGCGGGCGCCGTGACGTTGTGAACCCTCAGCAGAATGTTCGCGGGATCGGGCGGGTTCTGCGACATCCACAGCAATCGGCCGCGGAAGCGG
>JBMOJG010000661.1:0-2485 GCA_049316925.1 Alsobacter sp.
CGCCGACATTGAGCACCACCGGCTGGCCATTGCGGATGGCGGTGGCGGTGCCCGATACCGTCTCGACACGGCCGATCTGGTTGGGAGCGAGCGGTGTGGCCTGCGCATAGGTGAGCGGCCGGGTGGCGCCGGCGAGGGCGGCGACAACGTCGCCGTCCAGCGTTGCGCCATTGGGCGACACCAGGGTCGCGCGGCGGTGGCCTGCGAAGTAATCCTCGGCGACGAATCGTGCGCCGAAATCGGACGTGATGACGAGATCATTGCCGGCTCTTGCGTAATGGCCGTGGAACACCAGCGCATCGCTGGGCGCCAGGACCTGCTCTGCCAGCGGCATGGTTGCGCCAGCGGCAGGCCAATGGCCGCCGCCGATGCCCCAGCCGCCATTCTTGGCCATTGCTCTGATCTCCGCCGGCTACGCCAGAAGCCGATACGCCGGCACCACGTCAAGTTTTCCGTCAATGAGCGATTAATACGGCTCAGCCACCGGGGGTCAAGGCGTACCGGTTGTCATAGTTTTGCTGCACGATCCCCGCGTGCTTGAACACGCCACAAACAGGCCTTTCCTAGCAACCGTTCCGGCATCACCGCGGGTTTGGGCCGCGACAAAGGCGCAAGGGTCAATCCGGTGGGGACTTTGCTCCAAAACGACAGAGATCCGCACGAGCGTCGTGCCTCGGCCAATGCTCGGCAGCCGTACCCGATTTGATCGAAGGGGGGCGCGCGCCCGGCTCTGCTGCGCTACAACCGGGTCGGTTCCACCATCCGAGACGCGACCGATGTCCAGTTCAGCCGCTGCCCCGACCCTCGACTCAGCCCTTGACCGCGCCGGGACGGGCCCGTTCCAGCGGCGCCTTCTTGGTCTTTTCGGCCTTGTCTGGGCCGCCGACGCCATGCAGGTGCTGGCGGTCGGCATCACCGCGCCCAGCGTGGCGGCGAGCTTTGGCATCACGGTGCCGCAGGCGCTGCAGGCCGGCACGGCGTTCTTTCTCGGGATGTTCATCGGCGCCGCGGCCTTCGGGGCCCTGGCCGACCGCATCGGCCGGCGGCAGGTGCTGATCATGACGGTGGCGCTGGATGCGGTCGTCGGGCTGGCCGCGGCGTTCGCCCCAACCTTCACGTGGCTGATCGTGCTGCGGTTCTTTACCGGAGTCGCCGTGGGTGGGACTCTGCCCGTCGACTACGCGATGATGGCCGAGTTCCTGCCCGCGAACCGGCGCGGGCGCTGGCTGGTGATGCTCGAAGGGTTCTGGGCCGTCGGGACGGTGGCGGTGGCGCTCGTCGCCTGGGCGGCAACGTCCTGGGGGGCGGCCGAGCCTTGGCGCTGGATCCTCGGCGCGGCGGCGCTGCCGGCGCTGGTCGGGGTCGGCCTGCGGCTCTGGCTGCCGGAATCACCGTTCTACCTGCTGCGGCAGGGCCGCGGCGCCGAGGCCACCGCCGTGCTCGACCGGGTTCTCGCGGCCAACGGCCAGGCACCCGTCGGGGCAACGCTCGCCCCCCTGCCCGCCTCGCGGATCACGGCAGCCGGCCTGTTCTCGGGCGACCTGCAGCGGCGCACGCTGCTCATCCTTTCGGCCTGGTTCCTGGTGTCGCTGGCCTATTACGGCATCTTCACGTGGCTGCCCGGCCGCCTCGCTGGCCAGGGCTTCGGCTTCGTGCGGGGCTACGGCTTCCTCGTCCTCATCGCGCTGGCGCAACTGCCGGGCTATGCGCTCGCCGCCTACGGGGTGGAACGCTGGGGCCGACGTCCGACGCTGATCGGCTTCCTGCTGCTCAGCGCACTGGCGTGCTTCGCCTTCGTGGTGGCGACCGACGCGACGCTGATCGCCGGCTCGCTGCTGCTGATGAGCTTTGCCCTGCTCGGCACCTGGGGGGCGCTCTACGCGTTCACGCCCGAGCTCTATCCCACCCAGGCGCGCGCGTCCGGCATGGGGCTGGCCGGCGCTGCGGCGCGGCTGGGCGGATTGCTGGCACCCTCGGCGCTGGCGCCCATCATCGCCGTGAGCTTCACCTCGGCCATCGGCATGTTTGCGGTGCTGATGCTGATCGCGGCCGCAGCGGTGGCGGCGATCGGAGTGGAGACGCGGCGGACCGCGCTGCAATAGCGGGTCGCTGGCGCATCACGGAGTTGGCGACAGCGCCTCCAGAAAAGCGACGAGGTCGTCGATCTCGGCCTCGGCCAGGCCGAGGGGCTTGAGGATGGTCTCGCCATCGGCGTGCAGCCGGTCGAGGTCGAGCGTCGAATAGTGACGAACCACGTCGCGCAGCGTCGCCTTGCTGCCGTCATGCATGTAGGGCGCGGTGGCGGCGACGCCGCGGAGCGAGGGCACGCGGAACTCGCCGAAATTACGGTGCTGCGGTTCCACATGGCGCGTCGTCACCGCGGTGCTGCGCGAAGGATCGTCGGACCAGGGGCCCAGCAGCGTGTAAGGGCTCTCGCGCAGCGCCTTGAGCCCGCCATGGCGGCCGGAATCGACGCCCGCGGCGG
>JBMOJG010000662.1:0-2485 GCA_049316925.1 Alsobacter sp.
CCGCTCCGGCACGCCGGGCGGGATGATCGGCACCGCATTGTAGCCGCGCTTCAGCAGCTTCTCGGCCAGCAGCACCGTCTTGAGGCTGTCGCCGATGATCAGCGGCGTCACCGCCAGGCCCCAGCTCGTTCCGGTATCGAGCCCCGCCGCGCGGGCTAAATCGCGGAACCGTTTGCCGTTGGCATGCAGGCTTGCCACCCGCCCCGGCTCACGGCGCATCAGGGCGAGTGCGGTCAAGGCTGCTACCGCGTTGGAAGCCGGCATGCCGACGCTGTAGACCAGACCAGGCGCCGTGAATTTCAGGAAATCGATGAGGTCTCCCGAGCCGGCGACGTAGCCGCCGCAGCTGACCAGCGTCTTGGACAGCGTGCCGAGCAAGATGTCGACCGAGCGAGGGTCGACGCCCTGTTCCTCGAAGATCCCGAGCCCCTTGTCGCCCAGAACCCCCAGTGAATGGGCCTCGTCGACCATCAGCCACGCGCCCCATTTGTCCTTCAGGGCCACGAGCTCCGCCAGCTGCGGGCCGTCCCCATCCATGGAGTAGAGGCCTTCGACGATGATGAGCACCCGCTCATGGTTGTCACGCGACGCCGCCAGCAGCTCGTCCAGCGCGGTCAGGTCGTTATGCGGGAAGCTGCGCCGCGCCGCGCCTGACAGCTGGGCGCCGACCACGACGCAGTTGTGGCTGAGGCTGTCATAGACGACCAGATCCTTCGGGCCCATCAGCGCCGCGATGGTCGACACCGCGCCGGCATGGCCGCTGACGAAGGTGACTGCATCCTCGGCGCCATACACGTCGGCAAGCGCGCTCTCGAGAGCACGGTGAAAGGGCCGTTCGCCGGCCGTGATGCGGCTGGCCGAAACGCTGGTGCCCCACAGCTCGAGCGATTTCGTCACCTGCTCGGTGATGTCCGGATGGCCGTTCAGGCCGAGATAGTCGTAGGACGCGAAGTTAGCGACCTCCTGGTCGGCGATCCGCGACCATGCGCCGGCTTTCTCGCTGTGCTCCCGGTAGAACGGGTTCTCGATGCCCAGCATGGTTCCCATGGCCCGCTGGGTCTTGAGTTCCATCATCGCCGGGAGTGAACCGAAGCTGCCTGACGTCCGGGTCGAGACCGCAGGCTTGGCGGGAACTCCCGAAGCCTTCGGGCGCTGGCGCAGACCGCCAAGGAGTGCCTGTTTTTCTTCCGCAGACAGACGTTCGAAGGCCGGGACATTCATTGCAGAAGCCTCCTCACACCCTGGCGGGTCGCCTCGAACGCCTCGGGGACGACCGTTTTGGCGTCCCCATCTGCCGTCGTATGGCGCGTCATCAGCGACTTGTCCTGTGCGGCGATTGTCTCGCCGCCTTCGTCCTGCGTGGCACTCACCTCGGCGACGATGCGTCCGGCAAGGTCGGCGAGACTGCTCGCTGCGGTGATGGCCAGCAAGGGAAGATCCACACCGAGCCGCTTTTCCAGCGACATCCGCAATTCAAGGCCCATGAGCGAATCCATGCCGAGCTCATTGAGCGGCCGCTCGATGTCGATGTCGGCCGATGGCATCCGCAGGATGCTGCCCACCTCTTCGGCCACCATCGCCACGATCTGCTTGCGGGCTCCGAGCGGCCCCAGCCGCTGGACGAGTTCGAGAAGGTCCAGCGCCTGCGCGCCACCGGCGGTCTCGCGCTTCGCCGAGGACATCAGCCCCGCGACCGCAGGGCTTGCCAGGATCGGCAGCTCGGACACCTGCCCGCCAAAGGTGGGCGCACAGACCGCGACCGCGAGGCCACGGCCAGCCTGGCGTGCCACCAGGAGGGTTCCAAGGCCGGCCAAAGCGTCCTGCGCGGTCATGCTGGACATCCCCGTGGCCCGCTCGAGACGCTCCGCCAATCCGGGAGACCGGGCAAGCACACCGGCGTCCGCAATGGCGCCCCAGGCCACCGCAAGAGCCGGAAGGCCAAGCGCCACCCGGCGCCGTGCGACACCCTCCAGATAGGCGTTCGCCGCGACGTAGTCGCCCTGTCCGGGATTGCCGAACACGGTCGTGGCCGATGAGAACAGCACGAAATAGTCGAGCTGGTCCCGCCGCGTCGCCGCATCGAGATTTTCGGCGCCGTCGACCTTCGGGCGCTGCACGCGCGCCGTCCGCTCGTCATCGCGCAGGGCGATCAGAGAATCGTCGAACACCGCCGCCGCATGGATAACGCCGACGATCGGCCCGATATCCTCGCGAATTCGCTTGAAGCAGGCGGCAACGTCAACCCGGTCGGTCACGTCGAGCCGCATGACGCGGATATCGACGCTGTTGGCCCGCAACTGCCGAAGACGATCGCCGAGATCGGCCGGGACCTTTCCGCTGCGCGACGCGACGACGATGCGGGTTGCGCCGCACCGCGCCAGCCATTCGGCAGTGGCAAACCCGAAGCCCGCAGCACCGCCGGTCACGACATGCACGCCGTCGCCGGTCTGGAACGCCGTCGGTTCAGCGGCTCGCGTCGTCGGCC
>JBMOJG010000663.1:0-2481 GCA_049316925.1 Alsobacter sp.
GTCGTCGATGACGAGCAGATCGATGCCCCGCAGGCGCTCCTTGAAGGCTAGCGCCGTCTGTGCCTTCAGGGCGGCGACGAAGCCGTACATGAAGCGGTCGGCGGTGAGATAGATCACGCGCTTGCCGGCGGCGAGCACGTCATGGGCGACCGCCTGCAGCAGATGCGTCTTGCCAAGTCCCACAGAGGCGTGGACGTAGAGCGGATTGTACAGCGGCGCGGCACCCGCCTCGATGCGCGCCACCCGTTCGCCAGCCGCATGGGCAAGCGCGTTGGAGCGTCCGACGAGGAAGCTGGCGAAGGTCAGCCGGCGGTCGAGCGGCGAGCCCTGCAGCCCGTCCGCATCGGCCAGAACCGGTTTCTCCGCCGGGACCGGCACAGCCGCGCGCTCGACCCGGGGAGCCGGGCCGGTCGATGGCACATCGGTCTGGACCCGAAGGGCGGGGCGGGCCTGCACAGCCGTGCGCACGGCGAGGGCCAGGTCGACCACGCCGGCACACTCGGCCACAAGCAGGGCGCGCAGCCTGTCGGTGTAGTGGGACTGGATCCAGCTCTTCAGGAAGCGGGTCGGCACCGACAGGTAGGCTACGCCGTCACAGACATCGACGAGTTCAAGGCGCCCGAACCAGCTGGAAAACACGTCATCGCCCAGTTCCGCGCGCAGCCGGCGGCGCACACGGTCCCACGATTGCGAGCGGTCCGCTCCACCCGTCCTGTCTTCACCTTGCACCACGTCCACCACATTCTGATCAAGTGAGTTCAACATCGACATTCCCGCACGCCTCGGCCGCGAGCGCCGCGCAAGCGGACTCCGGTCGGTCAAGCCAGTCCTGGAGGTGAGGTTTGCGGAGCGCCGCTCCACGCCGGTTCAGCCGCGCGTGGCGGGCGGCCTTGCCGTAAAGGGCCTCAAAAGCTCATCGGCCCGCCGGATATGGCGCACAACACCGGCCCGAAACTGAAACATTTCCATTGCTGCCCCCTCTGGCGCGCCCAATATCGAACGCGCAGCTCCGTCTGCTGTTTCACCGATCATCCGGGTCAACGCCGGATGTCCCCATCGGTCAGTTGTTGTTAATCAAGTTCGCAGCAATCGAATGTTTCCATCTGTCTATTAATTTGACCAATATGAAGCCGGACCTCGCATCAGAGGACCCTTTCACTTGGCTTTTCTTGTGAAAACACCGGGTCGTCGTTCCGGCGCAAGAGGACCTTACACAGGGGTCAGGACCCGTGCAATACGAGTCCGGGGCCGGGAGCGGGCGAAAGGGTGGGGACAGTCCGCACAGGCCTGTGGATGGCTGCGGCAACGCGTTGAAGCCGTTCAGGATTCCTTAAGGACCTCAACGTGGCAACCCGACGACGATTTTTCGAAGCCGGCAGATGACGGTCGCACGACGACGCGCGGTTTCGGGGCCCGCCCGTCACCTTGCCCCACAACATGTTGTTTTTGATAGAGATTTTTTGATCGATCGCAGCGTCAGACAGGCGACAGGATGGCCGGAATTGGCCCGGTGCGTGTCAAGCGGATTCTGCATCTGTGACGCATGTCCGAAGGGCGCAGACATCAGCCGCGACGGACATGCCACACCTGTCCGGCGCCGCCAAGTCGTGGCGCACAGAATCAAAAAGCCCGGCGCAAGGCCGGGCTTCGGGATTCTCTGTCCAGCAGTATTCAGACACCAAGCGCCTTGATCGCATGCGCCAGACGAGAGACTTTCCGCGACGCCGTGTTGCGGTGGACGATGCCCTTCTGCGCGGCGCTGATCAGCACCGGCTCGGCCACCTTGAAGGCCTCCTGGGCGGCGGTCTTGTCGCCGGCGAGGATCGCTTCCTCGACCTTCCTGACGAATGTGCGCATGCGCGAACGACGGCTCCGGTTGACGGCAGTCCGGCGCTCGATCTTGCGGGTGGCCTTCTTCGCCGAAGGTGTATTGGCCATCGTTCGTCCTCATCGCACGCAACCAGCACCGCCCTGCGGTGTGTCGCGCGCCGTGCTTGTGAAAACAGGTGCGCCAATGCGGACAGGCGCATCGGCTGCTCATGGGAGCGGGCTTATAGACGCTGGCGCCGGCAGCGTCAACGCCCCCATCCGGCACCCGTCAGGTCAACGACCATGCGGCGCAACGGATTGGCCGGATCGGCCAGCAGGCGCAGCGCGACCGCACAGCAGACCAGCACGATCAGCGGCCTGATCAGCCCGGCGCCAAAGCGCAGCGCCAGGCGCGACCCCAGCTGCGCGCCGACGAGCGCTCCGGCCCCCATGGCGAGCCCGACCGGCCAGACGACGAGCCCGGCAGCCACGAACAGCGCCAGTGACCCCCCGTTCGAGGCGAAGTTCAGCAGCTTGGTCTGGCCGGTGGCCCGGACGACGCCCATCCCCAACAGGGTCACGAAGCCCATCATGTAGAAGGACCCCGCCCCCGGGCCGAAGAAGCCGTCATAGAAGCCGACCAGCGGCACGACCGTGGCGGCGAACAGCGCG
>JBMOJG010000664.1:0-2479 GCA_049316925.1 Alsobacter sp.
CCGCTTTGGCTTCATGCGCTTCCGGCGCGTGAGCTTCCCGTTCTCGGCGCTGCTGTCGCTGGTTTCGGTGTTCTGCTTCTTCTTTGTGTCGATGAATTTCGGCATCGATTTCACTGGCGGCACGCTGATCGAGATGCAGTCGCGCGCCGGCAAGGCCGACATCGCGGCCGTGCGCGAGGCGACACACGATCTCTCGCTTGGCGAGGTCGAGGTGCAGGAGTTCGGCGACAAGGGCGAGGTGTCGATCCGCTTCGGCCTGCAGCCTGGCGGCACCCAGCAGGAGAAGGAGCGCGCCCAGCAGGCGGCGCTCGAACGCGTCAAGGCGGTGTTCGAGAAGGACTACGAGTTCCGCCGGACGGAGGTCGTCGGACCACGCGTCTCGGGCGAACTCGTGCAGTCGGGGACGCTTGGTGTCGTCTTGGCGATCCTTGGCGTGCTGATCTATCTGTGGTTCCGGTTCGAGTGGCAGTTTGCCGTCGGCGCCGTGATCGCCACCATGCACGACCTGGTGCTGACGATCGGCTTTTTCGCCATCACGCAGCTCGAGTTCAACATGACGTCGATCGCCGCGATCCTGACGATCGTCGGCTATTCGCTTAACGACACGGTCGTGGTGTTCGACCGGATCCGTGAATTGCTGCGCAAATACAAGCGCATGCCGGTGGAGGAGCTGCTCGATCTGTCGATCAACTCGACGCTGTCGCGCACCATCATGACGTCGGTGACGACCATGCTGGCGCTGCTTGCGCTGGTGCTGTTCGGCGGCCAGGTGATCCAGAGCTTCTCCTACGCGATGATGTTCGGCGTCATCGTCGGCACCTATTCGTCTATCTTTATCGCCGCGCCGGTGCTGATCTATCTCGGCGTGAAGGTGGGGGCTGAGGCGCAGGCTGCCGATCCGACCACCGTGCCGGCCACGAAGGCGGCCAAGCCGGCTCGATGAGCGGGCGGCGCTACGAGGGCTTCGTCCCCGGCCGACACGTTATCGACAGCTACGGGGCGGGCGGCTTCCGGTTTGCCGACATGTCGCATCGCGGCTCGATCCTGGCGCTGCCGTCCGGCGTGCTGGCCTGGGCCCCCGCGACCATGGCCGACTTGACCGCCGAGGCCTTTGCGCCAGTTGTTGCCGAGGCGGGTTCGATCGACGTCCTGCTCATTGGAACCGGCCGGGAGGTGGCGGTGCTGCCGGAGGCGCTGCGCTGGTACCTCAAGGGGGCCGGGCTGAGGGTGGACGCGATGCAGACCGGCGCCGCAGCGCGCACCTATTCCATCATGCTGGCCGAGAACCGCCGGGTCGCGGCGGCGCTGCTGGCCGTCGACTGACCATGTCCGCACCCGCGGCGCCGTCTGACGAGGCCGCCGTCGCCACCTTGCTGCGCGAACAGGACCCCGACCGGGCGCTCACCACGCTGTTTGCGCCGCCCGAGGCCCGCGCCGGCCTGCAGGCGCTCTATGCGTTCAGCGGCGAGATCGCCCGCGTGCGGTCTCTGGTGTCGGATCCGCTGCCCGGCGAGATGCGCTTCCAGTGGTGGCGGGACCTGCTCGGGGGCAGTGCCCGCGGGGCGGTGGAGGGACATCCGGTTGCCGCGCAACTGCTGTCGACGCTGGAGCGCTTCAGCCTGCCCCGCCAGCCGCTGATCGACCTGATCGAGGCGCGGACCTTCGACCTCTATGACGATCCGATGCCGACGGTCACCGATCTCGAGGGCTATTGCGGGGAGACGGCCTCGGCCCTGATCCGGCTCGGATCGCTGGTGCTGGCGAACGGCCGCGACCCGGGCGGCGCCGAGGCAGCCGGTCATGCCGGGGTCGCCTATGCGATCACCGGCCTGCTGCGGGCCTATCCGTGGCATGCCCAGCGCGGCCAGCTCTATCTGCCGGCAGACCTGATGGCGACCCATGGGCTGACCCGCGATGCCGCGCTGTCGGGCGTTACCGGCCCGGCGCTCGCCGCCGTGCTGGCCGCGCTGCGGGCGCTGGCGCGGCACCATCTCGCCGAAACGCGGGCCCGGATCGGCAGCGTGGCCCCTGTCCTGGCACCGGCTTTCCTGCCGGTGGCGCTGGTCGAGCCGCTGCTCGCCCGCATGGAGCTGCCGGACTACGATCCGTTCCGCACCATTATCGGCCTGCCACCCTGGCGGCGCCTTTGGGTGCTGTGGCGCGCCGCCCGCCGCTCGGGCCTGTAGGTCACTCGGCGGCGTCGCGGCGATCATCTTCACCGTCCAGCCAGGCCGACAGGGCCACGCCGGCGCGGGCCGTCAGCGCATGCTTGCGGGCCAGCGCCTTGGCGGGTCCGCGCAGGCGCTTGCCGTCTTCGGCGCGGGGCGCTGTCTCGAGCGGCGGGAAAAGGCCAAAATTGACATTCATCGGCTGGAACGAGCGCGGACCCTCGTCGATGGTCTGGATATGGCCGCCGGTGATGTGGTTCAGCAGCGCACCGGTCGCCGTCTCGGCGGGCGGCGGCGGCAGCGCCGCACCG
>JBMOJG010000665.1:0-2469 GCA_049316925.1 Alsobacter sp.
CGCCTTCGACCAGGTGGACCGCCGCCGCGCCCGCGTCGCCCGGCCGGACCTGACATTCGCCATCGCTGACCATTACGTGCCCACCCGTGGCCGCACGCAGGGGATCGCCAATCCGGAGATTGCCCGGATGCTGGCGCAGCTCGAGGGCAACACGCTGCGCCACGGCATCCGCCTCGTCGGCCTCCACGATCCGCGCCAGGGCATCGTCCATGTGGCGCTGCCCGAGCAGGGGCTGACGCTGCCCGGCCTGACGATCGTGTGCGGCGACAGCCACACCTCCACCCATGGCGCGTTCGGCGCCTATGCGTTCGGCATCGGCGCCTCCGAGGTGGCGCATGTGCTGATGACCCAGACGCTGTGGCAGAAGCGGCCGGCGCGCATGCAGGTGCGGGTCGACGGCGTCCTGCCGCCCGGTGTCGGCGCCAAGGACATCGCCCTGACGCTGATCGCCCGCATCGGCGCCGACGGGGCGCGTGGCCACGCCGTCGAGTATGCCGGCTCGGCCATCCGCGCCCTGTCGATGGAAGGCCGGATGACCCTGTGCAACCTGTCGATCGAGTCCGGCGGCCGCCTCGGCCTTGTCGCACCCGACGCAACCACCGTCGCGTGGCTCACCGGCAGGCCCGCCGCCCCGCGGGGCGAGGAATTCGACCGCGCCGTCGACGACTGGCTCGGCCTCGCCAGCGATGTCGACGCGGCGTTTGACCGGAACGTGGTGCTCCACGCTGCCGACATTGTCCCGACGGTCACGTGGGGTGTCAGCCCGGAGCACGCCGCCCCGATCGACGCCGTCGTGCCCGATCCCGCCGCCGTTGCCGATCCGGCCCGCGCCGCGGTGATTGCCGATGCGCTCGCCTACATGAACCTGCGGCCGGGACAGCGGCTGCGCGACATCGCGGTGGACCGCGTCTTCATCGGGTCCTGCACCAACAGCCGGATCGAGGATCTGCGCGCCGCCGCCGCCGTGCTGGCAGGCCGCCGTGCCGCCGTGCCGGGGCTGGTCTCGCCGGGCTCCTCGGCGGTGAAGCGGCAGGCCGAGGAGGAGGGGCTCGACAGGATCTTTGTCGAGGCCGGCCTCGAATGGGCGGAGTCGGGTTGCTCGATGTGCGTCGGCATGAACGGCGATCTCGTTCCACCCGGCGAGCGCTGCGCCTCAACCACCAACCGCAACTTCAAGGGCCGGCAGGGGCAGGGATCGCGGACGCACCTGATGTCGCCAGCGATGGTGGCGGCAGCCGCCGTGACCGGCCGGCTCACCGACATGCGCGACCTGCTCGCGGGGAGGCACTGATGCAGCCATTCCGCACGCTGGAGGCGCCGGCCTGCGTGCTGGCCCGCGCCAATGTCGACACCGACCAGCTCATCCCGGCGCGCTTCATGAAGCGCTCACGGGCGGAGGGCTACGGCCCGGCGCTCCTGCACGACCTGCGCTTCGGCCCGGACGGCGAGGCTCGTGCCGACAGCCCGCTCGACCGGCCGGATCGGCCGATGCCGGGGGTGATCGTGGCGCGGCGCAACTTCGGCTGCGGCTCGTCGCGCGAGGCGGCGGTCTATGCCCTGCTCGACTATGGCATACGCTGCGCCGTGGCACCGAGCTTCGGCGACATCTTCGCCTCGAACGCCGTCAAGAACGGGCTCCTGCCGGCGCAGGTCAGTGAGGCTGAGGCGGAGGCCCTGCTGGCGTCCGACTGGGTCCTCGACGGCCGGCCAGTCGTGGTCGATCTTGCCGCCCAGACGTTGACCGCCGGCAACCGCGTGGTGTCTTTTGCGATAGACCCGGTGTGGAAGACCCAGCTGCTCAACGGCTGGGACGACATCGACCTGACGCTCGCCCAGGCCGACGCCATCGCGCGCTTCACCGCGGCGGACTCGCTGGCGCGGCCCTGGGCCGCACCGGCAGGCACCGGGGGCAGCACCGCCTGAGGCGGTGCGCCGGGTCCTGTATGCGGCCTTACTTTTCCAGGCGTGCGACGAGGCTGGACGTATCCCAGCGCTTGCCGCCCATTTTCTGCACTTCCGAGTAGAACTGATCGACCAGCGCCGTTATCGGCAGGTGGGCACCGTTGTTGCGCGCCTCGGCGAGGCAGATGTCGAGGTCCTTGCGCATCCAGTCGACGGCGAAGCCGAAGTCGAACTTGCCGGCATTCATAGTCTTGTAGCGGTTCTCCATCTGCCAGGACTGGGCCGCACCCTTGGAGATGGTCTCGATGACCGCCTCTACGTCGAGCCCGGCCTTCTTGGCGAAGTGGACGCCCTCCGACAGGGCCTGCACAAGGCCGGCGATGCAGATCTGGTTGACCATCTTGGTGAGCTGGCCGGACCCGGCCGGGCCGAGCCGGCGGCAGGCGCGCGCGAAGCTCATGATCACCGGCTCGACGCGGTCGAACACCGCCTGGTCGCCGCCGCACATTACCGTCAGCACGCCGTTCTCGGCGCCGGCCTGGCCGCCCGACACGGGCGCGTCCACAA
>JBMOJG010000666.1:0-2462 GCA_049316925.1 Alsobacter sp.
GGCCTGCCGCTCGGCGAGGGCGAATGGGGCGAGGATGTCGACACGCTCGGCGGCCTGCTGGCCAGCCTCGCCGGACGTGTGCCGGTGCGCGGCGAGATGATTGCCCATCCGGCCGGCATCGAGTTCGAGGTGCTGGACGCCGATCCACGCCGGGTCAAGCGGCTGCGCATCCACCAGCGTCCCGATCCGGCTGTGGCCACCCCCGCCTCGCAGACGCCACCGGTGGCCTGACCGGATGGAAGCACTCACCCATCGGGTAATCCTGTCCTGGGGATGGCGCCGGCTGGCCATCGCCATCGCTGCCGGCGCCATCGGCGCGCTGGCCATGCCGCCCTTCGGTTTCTTGCCGGCCCTGTTCGTCTCGCTTCCGGTCGCGGTCTGGCTGCTTGACGGTGCTGCTGTGGGCGTGGGGCGGTTTTCGCCGTCGACGCTGGCCTCCGCCGCGCTGTCTGGCTGGGCCTTCGGCTTCGGCTACTTCGTCGCCGGCCTGTGGTGGCTGGGCTCGGCCTTCCTGGTCGAACCCGATCAGTTCGCCCTGTTGATGCCGCTCGGCGTGCTCGGGCTGCCGGCCGTGCTGGCCCTGTTCCACGCCCTCGGCTTCATCCTCGCGCGGCTGGTCTGGTCGTCCGGGTCGCGGCGCGTCGCTGCGCTCGCGGTCGGGCTGGTCGGCGCAGAATGGCTGCGCGGCCATGTGCTCACCGGTTTTCCCTGGAACAGCTACGGCATGGCGCTCGGCACCCATCTGGTGACGGCGCAGGCCGCCAGCATCATCGGCCTCTATGGCCTGAGCCTCGTGGCTGTCGCCTGCGCGGCCACGCCGGCCCTGATCGGCACCGGCGGCAAGCCGCGGCAGCGCTGGCGGCCGCTGGCTCTTGCGGTCGCCGCCCTCGTGGCGATCGCCGGTTTCGGCGGCTTGCGCCTGTGGTGGGGGCCGCCGGGCGACGTGCGGGGTGTCAAGCTGCGCATTGTCCAGCCCGACATTCCCCAGGATGACAAGTTCCGGCCGGAGAACCGCGACGCTATCATGCGGGTCTATCTGGAGCTGAGCGACCGTGCCACGGCACCCGACCGGTCGGGCATCGCCGACGTCACGCATCTGATCTGGCCGGAATCGGCATTCCCCTTCGTGCTCGCGCGCGAACCGCGGGCCCTGGCGCAGATCGCCGCCCTGCTGCCGCCGGGCACGACGCTGATCACCGGCGCGGTCCGGGCCGCCGATCCGCTGCCCGGCGAGGCTGGCCGCCGCTACTTCAACGCCATCCAGGTCGTCTCCGACGATGGCACCATCCTGGCCAGCGCCGACAAGGTCCATCTCGTGCCGTTTGGCGAGTATCTGCCTTTCAACAGCCTGCTCACCGCCTGGGGGTTGCGACAGTTCGTCAATGCGCCGGGCGGTTTCGAGGCCGGTGACAGGCGCCGCCTGCTCACCGTGCGCGGGCTGCCGCCCGTGGCACCGCTGATCTGCTACGAGGCGATCTTCCCCGGCGAGGTCGTGCCGGAGGATGGTCGACCGGGCGTCCTGCTCAACGTCACCAATGACGCCTGGTTCGGCCGCACGCCGGGACCCTGGCAGCACCTCGCCCAGGCCCGTCTGCGCTCCGTCGAGGAGGGACTTCCGCTCATCCGTGCGGCGAACACCGGCGTCTCGGCCGTCATCGATCCCTATGGGCGAATCATTGCCTCCCTCGGGCTGGGCGTCCGCGGTGTTCTCGACGCGCCATTGCCCCAGGCCCTTGGCCCGACGGTCTATGCCCGGCTGGGTGATGCAACTTTTGGTATATTGTTCCTAGTATTGCTCGTAATCGCTGTTCTGGGGACACGCAGGATTTGACAGGCTGCGGCAATTGCACGATTGTTCGTGCAACCGGGAGTCGTTTTTGCCGGTTGCTAATTGTTTAGATCACAATTTTTTCGGGCCGTTTGGCCGCCATTGCTCTGGATGTGCATCCGGAACCATTCATTGGAGGACACGATGTTGAAGAAGATCCCTAATCCCATCGACAAGCACGTCGGCAGCCGCGTCCGGATGCACCGTGTTCTGGTGGGCATGAGCCAGGAGCGGTTGGGCGAGGCGCTTGGCCTGACCTTCCAGCAAGTCCAGAAATACGAGAAGGGCACGAACCGAATCGGTGCCAGCCGTCTGCAGCAGATCTCCAATGTCCTTGGGATGCCGGTCGAGTTCTTTTTCGAGGGATCGCCGCAATCGAACGGCGAGGCAGCGGGCTTTCGCGACGGTGCCGACACCACCTATGTGTCGGATTTTCTCGCCACCAACGAGGGTGTGCAGCTCAACCGCGCCTTTCTCCGCATCCGCGACGGGCGCGTCCGCCGCAAGGTCGTCGACCTCGTCAGCGCGCTGGCCGGCGACGCCGAGGAGCTCGCGGAGCGGCGGGCGGAGGTTCTGGCATGATGGTCAGGACTTGTTCTGTATAAAGAACGAGTTCTTGATTTCAGCTTGACCT
>JBMOJG010000667.1:0-2460 GCA_049316925.1 Alsobacter sp.
GCATTCGCGACGAGGCCGTGGCGGCCGCACGCGGCGGCTCGGCCCTCATTGTCCTGACCGACGAGCGGATGGGCGAGGGCCGACCCCTGATCCCGATGATCCTGGCCACCGCCGCCGTGCACGGGCGGCTGGTGGACGAGGGTCTGCGGACCTTCTGTTCACTGGTGGTTCGGGCGGCCGAGGCCATCGACGCCCACGCTTTTGCCGTCCTGGTCGGGGTCGGGGCCACGGCAGTCAACGGCTGGCTGGCGCAGGAGAGCTTCCTCGAGCGGCTGGCTGGCGGGCGCTATCCGGGCCTCAGCCTTCGCGACGCCTGCCTGAACCACAAGGCGGCCATCGAGGTCGGGCTGATGAAGATCCTGGCCAAGAAGGGCATCTCGGTCATCTCGGCCTATCGCGGGGCCTGCGAGTTCGAGGCGCTGGGCCTGTCGCGCGCCCTGTGCGCCGAGTTCTTCCCCGGCATGACCTCGCGCATATCCGGCATCGGCCTGAACGGCATCGAGGCGCAGGTGATCCGCAAGACCGAGCGCGGCTTTGGCACCTGGAGACCGTCGCTGCGCATCGGCGGCGCGCATCGCATCCGGGCGGGCGAGGAGACCCACGGCTGGGACGCCGAGCTGATCCACCGGCTTCAGGACGCCACCACGCGCGGCGACTATGGGCGGTTCAAGGCCTACTCCCGCCGCGTGCGCGAGCTCCCTTCGACGGCGCTGCGCGACCTGCTCGACTTCCGTGAGGCCAGGCCCGTGGCGGTCGACGAGGTCGAGAGCGTCAACGACATCCGCCGCCGCTTCGTGACGCCCGGCATGTCCCTCGGCGCCCTGTCGCCCGAGGCGCACGAGACCTTGAACATCGCCATGAACCGCATCGGCGCGCGGTCTGTATCCGGCGAGGGTGGCGAGGATCCGGAGCGCTACACGCCGCGCGCCAACGGCGACAACGCTAACAGCGCGGTCAAGCAGATCGCCTCGGGCCGCTTCGGCGTCACCGCCGAATACCTGAACCAGTGCCGCGAGATCGAGATCAAGGTGGCTCAGGGTGCGAAGCCCGGTGAGGGCGGCCAGCTGCCCGGCTTCAAGGTGACGGAGTTCATCGCCCGAATGCGGCACTCCACACCCGGCGTCGGCCTGATCAGCCCGCCGCCGCACCACGACATCTATTCCATCGAGGACCTTGCCCAGCTGATCTACGACCTGAAACAGGTCAATCCGGACGCCCGGGTGACGGTGAAGCTGGTGTCCCAGTCGGGCATCGGCGCGGTCGCCGCGGGCGTGGCCAAGGCCAAGGCCGACGTCATCCTGATCGCCGGCCACAACGGCGGCACGGGCGCCTCGGCCCTGGGGTCGATCAAGCACGCCGGCATGCCGTGGGAGCTGGGTCTGTCGGAGGCGCATCAGGTGCTCAGCCTGAACGGCCTGCGTGGCCGGGTTCGCCTGCGCACCGACGGCGGTCTTCGCACCGGACGCGACATCGTCATCGCTGCAATGCTGGGGGCCGAAGAGTTCGGCATCGGCACGGCCAGCCTGATCGCTGTCGGCTGCCTGATGGTGCGTCAGTGCCATTCCAACACCTGTCCGGTCGGCGTTTGTGTTCAGGACGAGCGGCTGCGCGCCATGTTCACCGGCACGCCCGAAAAGGTCGTGAACCTGTTCAGCTTCATCGCCGAGGAGACGCGCGAGGTGCTGGCGTCGCTGGGCCTGAAGTCGCTGGACGCGGCGGTGGGCCGCACCGACCTATTGCGGCAGGTTTCGCGGGGTGACGCCCATCTGGACGATCTGGATCTGAACCCCCTTCTGGTGCGGGTGGGCGAGGGCGACACGCGCAGCGCCGAACCACCCCGGAACGCTGTCGCCGATACCCTCGATGCCCGCATCGTCCAGGACGCCGCCCGCTTCCTCGACGGGCGCGAGAAGATGCAGCTGACCTATGCGGTGGCCAACACACAGCGCGCCATCGGGGCGCGCATCTCGTCCCACATCGTGCGCCGCTATGGCTCGACCCTGCCGGCCGGACATCTGACGTTGAAGTTGCGCGGCGCGGCGGGTCAGTCTTTGGCCGCCTGGGGCATGAAGGGCCTACGGATTGAGCTGGATGGCGAGGCCAACGACTATGTGGGCAAGGGTCTGTCTGGCGCCGAGATCATCGTGCGGCCGACGGCCTGGGCAGCGGGCGAGGCCCTGATCGGCAACACCTGCCTCTACGGTGCCACCTCGGGCGCGCTGTTCGCGACAGGGGCGGCGGGCGAGCGGTTTGCGGTCCGCAACTCCGGTGCCACCGCTGTGGTCGAGGGCTGCGGCGCGCACGGCTGCGAGTATATGACCGGCGGGACCGTCGTGATCCTGGGCTCTACGGGCTGGAACTTCGCCGCGGGTATGTCGGGCGGCGAGGCCTTCATCTACGATGCCGACGGCGTGGCGGCGCATCGCCTGAACGTCGCCTCGGCCGTCGCCGGACCGGTCA
>JBMOJG010000668.1:0-2459 GCA_049316925.1 Alsobacter sp.
CTGCCTCGGCGGCGCGTTTCTCATCCGCCAGCCGGGCCAACTCGGCCTGGCGCTCGGCCTCGAGGCGGGCGGCCAGGGCGGCGGCTTCGGCGGCACGGCGTGCCTCCTCGATCCGCTGCTCCTCCCGCGCCCGCTGCTCGCGTGCCCTCAGTTCGGCCTGCCTTTCCTCCTCGGCACGGCGGGCCTCCTCCTGCCGGCGCTGCTCGTCGAGCAGGCGCTGCGCCTCGGCGCGGCGCTCGGCCTCGATGCGCCGCTGCTCCGCCTCGATCCGCGCCAGCTCCGCCCGCCGCGCCTCCTCGATCCGGCGTGCCTCCTCGGCAATGCGCGCCTCCTCGGCCAGTCGCGCCTCCTCGGCCGCCTGGCGGTCACGCTCCAGCCGGTCGCGCTCCGATTTCATCCGCCGGGCGAAGAACGACCGCTCGCGCAGATCGCTTTCCTGCGCCTCGATCTTCTCCAGCTCACGCGCCACCACCCGCGTCGTCAGCAGGTTGGTCAGCATGGCAACGTCGAGGTCGCGCTCGACCACGCCGCCGCGGCCAGTCTTCCAGGTCGCCAGCGCCTGCGGCAACGGCCCGGCCCAGCCGGCCGGCGCCTCGGCCTGAAGCTGCGCGCGACCATCGATCCGGCCCAAACGCAGGTCGAGCGACAGTGAGCCCTGTGTGGCGGACGATCCCGTTCCGATCTGCGCCGGTCCCAGCCGCAGCACGCCGGCCGACAGGGTCGCCGGCAGGTCCAGCGCGCCCGCCGCAAGCTGCCCGCGATCGAGATGGCCCGCAAGCGTGTCGCGCACCTGCCGTTGGTCAGGCGGAGACGTCAGCGCATCGAGCTGCGCCGCCGTGCGGGCCAGTGCGTCCGGTGCAAGGCGCGGCAGGCCGAGACCGCGCAGCCGCAGCTGGCCACCACCGGCCAGCCCGGCCACGAGAGCGCTGACCGTCTCGCCCGCCGCTGCCGCATCGACCTCGCCATCGGCGGTTCCCGTCAGGCCGGACGCCGGCGCCAGCCGGGCCAGAGGCACGCCCGCAAGGCTGATCCGGCCGCTGAGATTGGCAAGCCCGCCCTGTCGCCGCAGGGCCAGCCGGCCGCCCGCACGCCCGTCCAGGAACGACGCCTTCCCATCAGTGAGCTCGAACGCCTCGGCGGTCCAGCGCAGCTGGGCCGAGGCATCGGTGGCCGACCAGCCACCGCCGAGATCGAGCTGGCGCGCCGTCAGCGCCACCTGGGCGCTGAAGGGCGGCGGCGGCACGGCCCCGAACCGGTTGGCGGGCCACAGACCGCCGGGGAGCGGCGCCTGCAATGGACCGAGTGCCAGCGAGGCCAGTCCCGGCAGTGCCAGCCTGTCGAGCGCCAGCGCGCCCTCGGCCCGCTCGGTGCCGCCGTCGAGCGTCAGCCGGCCGGTCACCTCCGTCCCGGCAAACCGGCCGGTAATGTCCGTCAACGCGAGCCGCTGGCCACTCCAGGCAGCGCGGGCCGCCAGCTTGGCCGGCAGCCGGCTGATCAGGTCCGGCCCCGGCAACGCCAGGAGCTGCATCAGCGGGGCGATGTCGGCCGCCTCCAGCGTCACGCTGCCCGAGACGTCCGGGTCGGAGGCGGCCACTCCGAGCCGGCCCTCGCCGGTGAGGATCGTTCCCGCAGCCTCGGCGGTGATCTTCAGCGCCGCACCGCTGCCGAAGCGGCCGTCGAGGTCCACCACCAGCCGCCCACGCCCGAAGCCCGGCAGCGGCACCACCTCCAGCCCCAGCTGCGACAGCAGTGTCACGCCGTCGGTCGATTCGACCCGGGTCGTACCAGTGACACGGTCGGTTCCCTGGGGGCCGCCGATGCGCGCACTGGCCGCAATGCGGGAGGGACCGGATGTCCCGTCGAGCGACAGCCGCGTCTCGCCGGCCTCGCCCGGCCCACGCTCGGCGACGAGCCGAAGGCGCAGCGGTCCCAGCGCCGCGGCGCGATCGGCGACAAGGCCGGGCAACCGCCCCGGCACGATCTTGCCGAGCAGCTCCGCCAGCGGCTCGACCCGCCTTGCATCGACGGTCGCCTCCAGCCGCCCGCCTGCGGGGCCGACACGGCCGCTCGCCTTCATCGACGCGCCGCCGAGATCGGTCACGTCGAGCGTATCGATGAACAGGCCCGCCGCCCCCGCGCTGAGGCGCAGGCCGACGCGTCCCGCCCCCACCGCCGGTCCGTTGGCCTGCCCGACCCGAACATTGCGGGCGTCGAGCGTCAGGGCCAGATCGAGCCCCTGGGCCGCGCCGGTGACGGTCGACAGGTCCGGCACCTGCGACACGGACAGCCCGTCCGAAACCAGCTGCGCCTCGAAACGGCCGCGGGTTGCGGCTTCCGGCGGCGTGTAGCGCAGCGTTCCCTGCAGGGTCGACCGGTCGAACCGGACGACGAGGTTGCGCGCCGCCATGACGGCAGCCGACAGCGTCACGTCGCCGGCCGCGTCGATCTCTCGCGTGTCG
>JBMOJG010000669.1:0-2458 GCA_049316925.1 Alsobacter sp.
ACCCGTCACCAAAGAAACCCAGAAGCGTGACAGTGCCAAAGGAATAATATTCAAAGTAATCATAGTGCTGTTTTTCTTAATAATCTGACCGGCCTTCTTGATTAATCCTTGGTAGGTAATAATCTCTGGACCGCCAACGTCATAAATTTTTCCCTGAATTGATTCATCCATAAGCACTCTATTAAGCGCTTTAATAATATCTTTCAAGGCCTGCGCGGCCTTCGCGCTGTCGATCTACGAGTTTCCCGGACGCAATGCCGCGATGCTGGCGGTCATCGGCACGCTGATGATCCCCATCACCATCATCCTCGTGCCGGTCTACATGGTGGTGGCGTCGCTCGGCATGGTGAACAGCCTGTGGGCGGTGATCCTGCCCGGTGCGGCGACGCCGACGGGGGTGTTCCTCCTGCGCCAGTACATGCTGACGCTGCCGCGCGACCTGATCGAGGCGGCGCGGATGGACAAGGCGTCCGAGTGGCAGATCTACTGGCGCATCGTGCTGCCGCTGTCGCTGCCGGCGCTGGCGGTGCTGGCGATCTTCTCGATCATGTGGCGGTGGAACGAGTTCCTGTGGCCGCTGGCGGTGCTCTCCAAGACGGAGAGCTACACGCTGCAGATCGGCCTCAACGCTTTCCAGGGCGAATTGCAGGTTCAGTGGCACTATCTGCTCGCCATGACGGTGGTGACGCTCGCGCCCGTCGCCCTCGTCTTCGTCTTCCTGCAGCGCTTCATCACCACCGGCATCGCCAACACCGGCATGAAGTGAGCGAACCGGATACGCCATGGCCCAGCTCCAGCTCACCGCGGTCCACAAGAGCTACGGACCCGTCAAGATCATCCACGGTGTCGACCTCGACATTCCGAACGGCGAGTTCGTGGTCTTCGTCGGGCCGTCGGGCTGCGGCAAGTCCACGCTGCTGCGGATGATCGCGGGGCTGGAGGAGATCACCTCCGGCACCATCGCGATCGACGGGGCGGTGGTGAACGACATTCCGGCGGCCGACCGCGGGCTGGCCATGGTGTTCCAGTCCTACGCGCTGTACCCGCACATGTCGGTCTACCAGAACATGGCGTTTGGCCTCGAGAACATGGGCCTGCCGCGGGCCGAGATCGAGAAGCGGGTCGGGCGGGCGGCGGCGATGCTGCGGCTCGACGACTATTTGCAGCGCAAGCCGCGCATGCTGTCGGGGGGCCAGCGCCAGCGCGTCGCCATCGGCCGCGCCATCGTGCGCGATCCGAAGATCTTCCTGTTCGACGAACCCTTGTCCAACCTCGACGCCGAGCTGCGCGTCGCCATGCGCAAGGAGCTGGCGGCGCTGCACGCCGAGATCGGCGGCACCATGGTGTATGTCACCCACGACCAGGTCGAGGCCATGACGCTGGCCGACCGGATCGTCGTGCTGCGGGCCGGGCGGATCGAGCAGGTCGGCCGGCCGCTCGACCTCTACAACCGTCCCGCCAACCAGTTCGTCGCCGGCTTCATCGGCTCGCCGAAGATGAACCTGCTGGCAGGGACGGTGACGGCCGACGGGCGGCTGGTGCTGGCCGACGGCATTGCCGTGGCGCTGCCGGAGGGCGTCGCCGCGCCAGCCGGTTCGGCCATGACGCTGGGCGTGCGGCCCGAGCATTTCCATGTCGCCCTCGGCGATCCGGCCGATCTCGACGCCACCATCACGCTCGCCGAGCATCTGGGCGGCGACACTTTCTTCAGCTGCGCGGTGCCGGGCCTGCCCGAGCTGACCGTGCACCAACCCGGCCAGCTGATGCGCGGGCGGGGCGAGCGCCTCGGGCTGCGGCCCGATCCCGCACGGCTGCACCTCTTTGGTGCCGACGGGCTGGCGCTGCACCATGGCAGTGCGCATGGCTGAGCCCCTCAGCGTCGCCGTGCTGGGCTCCGGCATCGGCGCCGACCACTGCGACGCCTATGCGCGCATGCCCGAGCTGTTCCGGGTCGACGCCATCGTCGATCATGCGCAGGCGCGGGCGACGGCGCTGGCCGTCCGCATGGGCGCCACCACGGTGCTGCGCGACGCCGAGGCGCTGTTCGAGGCAGGACGGCGCTTCGACATCGTCGACATCTGCCTGCCACCCGGCGCCCATCGCGCCTGCATCGACAGCGCGCTTGTCCATGGCGCCCATGTGGTGTGCGAGAAGCCGGTGCTGGACGGCCTCGCCGGGCTGGACGCCGTGGCGGATGCCGCCCGCGCGGCCGGGCGTGTGGTGATGCCGATCTTCAATTGCCGGTTCGGACACGGCTTCCGCGCGCTGCAGGCGCTGATCGCCGAAGGGCTCCCCGGCGCGCCGGTGGCGGCGCACCTGGCGGTGCAGTGGGAGCGCGACGAGACCTATTTCGCCGCGCGCTGGCGGCGCAGCCGGGCCGGCTCGTTCGGCGGCGTGCTGGCTGCCCAGTCGATCCACCATCTCGACATGGCGACCGAGCTGATGGGCGAGCCGGCGC
>JBMOJG010000670.1:0-2451 GCA_049316925.1 Alsobacter sp.
CGCGCCGGGGCGACGATGCGGAAGGCGGGGAGCCCGCCCCAGGGCGAGCCGTCCGGCAGCGGTGCGGCGGTGCGGGCTGCCGCGTCGATCACGCGCAGGACCGCGGCGGCGGCCACAGCCAGCGCGGCGTGCCGGCGCGGTGGCTGCCAGCCGTCCGGGAACGTCGCGGGGATGAAATCCGTCGTTGCCAGCCCGTCGGCAAAGGCCGGGGCCGCGACGGCATCGGCGAGGAAGGGCAGGGTGGTGACCGGGCCCAGCACGGCGAAATCGCGCAGGGCCGTCTCCAGCCGCTGACGCGCGCTCGCACGGTCGCGGCCGCTGGCGATCACCTTGGCGAGCAGGCTGTCATAGTGGCTCGGGATCGAGTCGCCTGCGGCGAAGCCCGCATCGATGCGGACGTCGGACGGCGGTGCCCAGACGGCGATCGTCCCGGTTTCAGGGCGGAAGCCGGCCTCGGCCCGCTCGGCGGTGACGCGCGCCTCGATGGCATGGCCATGCGCGTGGATCTCGTCCTGCCGCAGCGGCAGGACTTCGCCGGCGGCGATGCGGATCTGCCACGCGACGAGGTCGAGGCCGGTGATCGCCTCGGTCACCGGATGCTCGACCTGCAGCCGCGTGTTCATCTCCAGGAACCACGGTTCCTGCGCGCCTTCGCCGAGGATGAACTCAACGGTGCCGAGATTGTCGTAGTTGATCGCGGCGGCCAGGGCGATGGCGCGGTCGAACAGGGCCTGGCGGACCTGGTCCGGCAGGTTGGGGGCGGGCGCCTCCTCCAGCACCTTCTGGTGGTTGCGCTGCACCGAGCAGTCACGCTCGAACAGGTGCACGCGGTTGCCGTGCCGGTCGCCCGCCACCTGGACCTCCAGATGGCGCGGCCGGATGACGGCCTTCTCGAGGATCAGGCGGGCATCGCCGAAGGCGGCCTCTGCCTCGCGGCGGGCGAGGTCGACGGCGGCTGCGAGGCCGGCGCGGTCGGCGACCAGGCGCATGCCCTTTCCGCCGCCGCCGGCCGAGGCCTTGACCATGACCGGAAAGCCGATGGCGTCCGCCTCGGCCGCAAAGCGGGCGGTGGACTGGTCCTCGCCGGAATAGCCGGGGACGCCCGGCACGCCGGCAGCCGCGGCCAGCGCCTTCGAGGCGGCCTTGTCGCCCATGGCGGCGATGCGGTCGGCGGAGGGGCCGACAAAGACGAGGCCGGCATCGACGCAGGCCTGTGCCAGCGCCGGCTTCTCCGACAGGAAGCCGTAGCCGGGATGGATGGCGTCGGCGCCAAGCGTGCGGGCGGCCTCGATCAGCTTCTCGACGACGAGGTAGCTGTCGCGCGCCGGCGCCGGGCCGATGCGCACCGCCGCGTCGGCGCTGCGGACGTGCAATGCGCCGGCATCCGCATCCGAAAACACCGCCACCGGGCGGATGCCCATGTGGCGGCAGGTGCGGATGATGCGGCAGGCGATCTCGCCGCGGTTGGCGATGAGCAGGGTGCGGATCATTGCGTCACATCCGATAGACGGGGCGGTTGCCCGGCAGGGGTGGCGCATGCGAGGCCAGCGCCAGGCACAGGCCCAGCACGTCGCGGGTCTGTTCGGGGGCGATGATTCCGTCGTCCCAAAGCCGGGCCGTGGCGTAATAGGGGTCGCTCTGTTGCTCGAATTGGGCGCGGGTGGCGGCGTCGACCCGGGCGATCTCGTCCTCGTCGGCGGCGCCGCGGGTCACCGACTGGCGGCGCAGGTCGGTGACGACCATCGCGGCCACCTCCGGGCTCATGGTGGCGATACGCGCATTCGGCCAGGCGAACATGAACCGCGGCCTGAAGCCGCGGCCGCACATACCGTAATTGCCGGCACCGTAGGAGCCGCCGATCACGACGGTATAGCGCGGCACCCTGGCGTTGGAGACCGCATAGACCAGCTTGGCCGAGTGCTTGGCGATGCCGCCGCGCTCGGCCTCGGTGCCGACCATGAATCCGGTGATGTTCTGCAGGAACAGCAGCGGGATGCCGCGCTGGTCGGCAAGTTCGATGAAGTGGGCGCCCTTGACGGCGGCTTCCGAGAACAGCACGCCGTTGTTGGCGAGGATGGCCACCGGCTCGCCATGGATGGTGGCCGTGCCGCACACCAGCGTCGACCCGTAGGCCGGCTTGAACTCCTGCAATTCGCTGCCGTCGACCAGGCGGGCGATGACCTCTCGCACGTCATAGGGCCGCTTCAGGTCGGTGCCAACAATCCCGCCGAGCTCGGCCGGATCGAGCAGCGGCGGAGCGCCGGCGGTGCGGCCGGCTGGGGCCGCCGGCGGGCGGTGCAGCGCGCCGACAATGTCGCGCAGCTTGCGCAGCGCCTCCGGCTCGGTCTCGACCATGTAGTCGGAGACGCCGGACACGGTGGCGTGCATCTCGGCGCCGCCGAGCGTCTCGCCGTCCACCACCTCGTTGATGGCCGCCTTGACGATGGGCGG
>JBMOJG010000671.1:0-2451 GCA_049316925.1 Alsobacter sp.
GCAGCGTCCCAAAGCGCCGACAACAATAGGCCGTTGTGCACGTCCAAACGCTCTGCATCGCTGGTGCAATCCCTCCACGCAACGATGTGGCTGGCGCGCAGCAAGGCCGGATCGGTGATTCCGGTCAGCGGGCAGCGGCCTTGCCAGTAGGTCATCAGCCGGTCGCGGAAGATATCCTGGCCGACGCGCTGGATGACCAGCCTCTCGGCCTCAGTGCTTTTGGGCAGGCTTGCCACGGCCGCGCGGAATTCCTGGAGGGGGCCATCGGGCAATGTCGCGCCCAATTGGTAGACCCGTGGCATCACGGCATAAAGTGCGGTCAGGTTGGGGTATGCGTAGCGCACAAGGCCAGGACCCGGCATGTCCACTGCAGCTTGGCCCAGCTCCTCGACGGTGCCGGCGTGATCAAGCGCCAAGAACCACGGTCCGTCGGTCTTCCAAGAACATTCCGGTTCGACGATGGCTTCAATCTCAAGCCAGTTGGGGTGCCATCGAGAGATTTGAGAACGGCAAAAGAATTGTTCGCAAGAAATCAATCGACCTCCATGGGTCACCGGTCGCCGCTTGGCTGGCAGAAGCATGCTTGAGATACGCTGGCCGCAGCCTGCCAGTGGCAAACCTCGATTCAAACCCGATAATTTACCCGTTTCTGCTTGGCGGCTCCATTTCTTACGTCCTCTCAAAATCCTCCACCATCGAGATGCGCGTCGACGGCACTGGCAATCAGGTTGTAGGTCTGTCTACTTGACCCTGCTAACCAATGACGTCTCATGTGAGTCCAGTTTCCTGCTACAAGCCCGCGTCTGATCGCGTAGCCTTGCGTAATCCAGCATCGCTTGTTCCAGCGCCGCGCCGGGTGGCAGGCGTTGGATTTCATCGGCGAGCCGTGCCTGAAAGGTGCGGTCGTAGGCCGCGACCGATGGGCAGACGACGGACGGCCTAGAAGGTGCCGTCGCGCAGGCGGTCAGTGAGAGCGTCGCGATCACGAGGAGCGGCAGCGCCCGCTTCGAGCATCCGGCCTTTGGCATCGGAGGCCTCCTTCTGGGATTTGAGTTCGGCCGCGCGGGCTTTCGCCGCTTCGACAGCGACGCCTGCCTTGCGGCCAGCGGCAAAGATCGTCCCGGTGGCGATGACCACCGCGACGATGAGGGCAAGCGCAAACCAGCCGGTCACTTGTTCGCCCCGGTGATCCCGGCCCGCAGGGTGCCAAGGCCGAGCGCGGCCAGAATCTGGGTGAGCCAGTCGGAACCGACATCGACGCCCGGCACGTCAATGCCGAGGCCCTTCTCGACGACGACGACCAGCACGAGCACAGCGGCGATGATGTAGGTGCGGTAGCCCGCACCGAACTGAAGAACGGCGTTCATGGAAATCTCCTTGGTTGGGTTGGATCAGGCCTCATTGACGGAGAGGCTTCCGCTCGCAGCGAGAGAGATCGGGCGGACGTTCGCGGGCTGGGTGCGGTAGGCCGGGCGGCGCACCGCCACGAGCCGGTTGCGCGATAGCCGGGTGATCGAGACGCGATCGGATTGATTGCCGCCGAGAACGTGGAAGGCCGAGGCGTCGTGGCCGACATATAGACCGACATGCCCGCCGCCCTTGCGCTTGAAGACGAGCACGTCGCCCAGCGCCGCTGCGCCTTTCGGAGTGGCCGTGCCGAACGACGCCCGTTGCAGTGCCGAGAGATAGAGCCGTGGCGGATTGCGCTCGGGGCGCCGCTCACGGTTGGCGCGAAGCGCGACAATGGCCATGAACAGCCCACACCACGGGATCGCGTCGTGCCGGTAAACGCCGGCGTAGACACGGCCGAGGCCTGCGGCTTCGAGTTCGGCTTGCCAGCCGACGATCCTGGGATTGTCGGCGTCGCCCGGCGCTTCCAGCGTTCCGAATTCCTTCAGCGCCTGGACGATCATGCGCGGGCCGGGCTCGGCTTCGAGCCAGCGGTATAGGACAGGCAGCATGGCGACCTCCTGAAACGACGAAGCCCGCCGGAGGGGCGGGCTTTCGGTCGGGTTGCGGTTGAGGTTGAAGGCGGCGGATCAGGCGCGACTGCGCCCGTCCACATTGCTTTCCAGGCGGTCGATGCGCTCGCGGAACTCGCCCACCGTCGCCTTGATCTGCGCGATGTCGGTTCGGGCTTCGGCCACGACCTTGCGCCCGGCGATATCGTTCGAGATCTCGATCTTGATGGCGCTGATCTCCTTCGCGTTGGCGGCCTGGCTCGCGTCGATCAGCGTGAAGCGCTGCGACAGCCACCACGCCACGCGGACAAGGAAGACGATCAGGATCAGGAGCTGGGCAATAATCCCGCCAGCAACCAGCCAGGTGATCGTGATCGGCCCCCACTGAGTGGTCCGGCTGGAATGTTAGTGCGCTGACGGCCTCGACGCCAGCGTGGGCGGCGAAGCTGGTCGGGGTTGCGCAGCTGCCCGCGCGGCCATGGCAGGCACA
>JBMOJG010000672.1:0-2446 GCA_049316925.1 Alsobacter sp.
GACGCTTGCGGGCTTCTGCAGCCTCGACGACGACGCCCATCTCATCCGCAAGCTGCGCCTGCTCAAGTCCCCAGCCGAAATAGGCTACATGCGCAAGGCCGCCGAACTCTGCGATCGGTCGCTGGCAGCAGTGATCGCAGCGGCGAAGCCGGGCGTACTCGACTCGACGCTGAAGGGCGTCTATCTGACGACGATCCTCGACGGGGGCGCCGACATGCCGCCGAACCATCCGCTGTTCAATTCTGGACCACGGGCGGTCTATGGCCGCGGCGTCTCGGTACCCCGGCGCATTGAGCCCATCGACCAGATCCTCGTCGAATACCCAGTCGCCTACCGCCGCTACAACGTGAAGACGGAATGGACGATCCTCTTCGGCGAGGCGACCGACCGGCAGCGCCACATGTATGACGCGGCGCGCGGCACGCTCGCACGGATGACCGAGATCGCAAGGCCCGGCACGACGCTCGGCGAGATCTTCGACGTCCATGCCGACGGGCTCGACCGGGCGGGCTTCAAGGCGCATCGCTACGGCGCGACAGGCTATTCGGTGGGCTGCACCTTCGCGCCGACGAGCATGGACGTGCCCCCGATGATCTACTCGGGAAACCCCACTGTCTGCCAACCGGGCATGACCCTATTCTATCATGTCATGATCGGCGACAGCGACACCGGCTACGCCATGGGCGTCGGACACACGCTGCTCGTGACCGAAGGGGCGCCAGAAATTCTGACCGGACTTCCGGACGAACTGACGGTCATCACCTGACAGGGAGAACGAGGATGACGAAGCTGAATCTTAACCGGCGCCACATGCTGGCCGGCCTCGCTGGCGCGACGGTCCTGCCTCAGGCGCTGATGGCGCAGGCTGCGCCCAAGAACGGCGGTCTGCTCAAGATCAGCCATTCGACCCGCATCGCCCAGCTCAATGTGCTCCAGCTTTCAGGACCTGCCGAGTATCTCGCCGTCGACATGATCTATTCGGGACTGACGCGGCTCAACCCCAGGATGATACCCGAGCCCGAGCTCGCGACCGAGTGGACCTCGAGCCCCGACGCCAAGACCTTCACCTTCAAGCTCAGGCCCAACGTCACCTTCCATGACGGCCAGCCGCTCACCTCCGCCGACGTCGTCGCGACCTTCAAGACAATCCTCGACCCGACCGCGAAATCGCCAGCGCGCTCCGTGCTCGACATGATCGCCGACATCGTCGCCGTCGACCCGATGACCGTGCGCTTCGACCTCAAGGTGCCCTACGCGGACCTGCCCGTCTCCGTCGCCCACGCCAATGCCCGCATCGTCTCCGAGGCCGCGCTGAAGCGCCCGCTGACCGAACTCGACACCAAGGCCAACGGCACCGGCCCCTTCAAGATCGAGAGCTTCGATTCCGCTCGCATGCTCCGACTTGTCCGGCATCCCGGCTATTACCGGCCGGGCAAGCCGCATCTCGATGGGGTGGAGATGTATCTCTTTCCCGATCTCGCGGCGGAGACGCAGAACTTCCTGTCGGGCGCGATGGACGCGATGCTGGAGGTGCAGCAGGCCGACTTCAAGCGCATTGCAGCGGCGCCCAACGTGACCGCCCTGCGCGTGCCGTCGGGCCGCTTCGTCAACATCGTGATGCGGCAGGATGCGAAGCCCTTCGACGACGTGCGCGTGCGGACGGCGCTCGCCCATGCCGTCGACCGGCAGATGCTTGTGGATCTCGTGCTCGACGGTCTGGGCCGTCCTGCGGCGGACAACGTCATCTCGCCGGGCTACCGCTTCCTCGTCGACACGCCCGGGTCGGCCTACGATCCGGCCCGCGCCAAGCGCCTGCTGGCGGAGGCCGGCTATCCGCAGGGCATCAAGATCCCCCTGATCTGCTCGAACCGTCCCGCGATCCGCAGCCAGGTCGGCGTCGCGGTGAAGCAGATGGCGGCGCCCGCCGGCTTCGACATCGACGTGCAGACGATGCCGAACGACACCTACCTCGCCAACGTCTGGCGGAAGGGCAACTTCTACATCGGTTACTGGGGGATGCAGCCGACCGAAGACGCCGCGTTCACCCTGCTCTTCACCACCGATGCGGCCTTTGCCGATACCGCTTGGAACAACAAGGACTTCGACGCACTCGTGGCCAAGGGCCGCTCCTCGGTGGACGAGGCGGAGCGTCGCCGCCTCTACACCGAAGCGCAGCAGATGATGGTCCGCGATCGCCCGTCGATCATCCCGTTCTTCCAGGATGTCCTGACGGCCAGTCGCAACGTTGTGAAGGGCTGGACGGCCCATCCCCTCTCGCGCACCTTCTACATTGAGAACGTCTGGGTGGACCGGGCTTGAGCGTCGGACGACCATGGCGGCGCGCCTCGCTCTCCGCCCCGGCGGCCGAAGAATCTGAGCGATGAGCGCCGCCTATCTCGCGCGCCGCCTCGCCGCCATGCTGCTCGTGCTGGCGATCGTGTCCTTC
>JBMOJG010000673.1:0-2442 GCA_049316925.1 Alsobacter sp.
ATCGCCTCGCTGGTCTATGGTGACGCGCGTGGCGGCACGGTGATGACAGTCGACCCCGACACCGCGATCGTCCTGCTGGGCCTGCACACCGCCGATCTCGCCGGCGGCTGGCTCACTTTGGCCTGACCTGCTGCCTTTTCCCCGCCACAGGCGGCAAGCCCGTTTGACGCACCGCGACAGTTTGTCTCCCGGGCCGTGCCGGACTCGCGGTCCGGCAAGGGCGGAGCGTCCGGTAACGATTGATTAAGGTTAACAATCCATGATTGCGCGAAGCCTTGGACTGCTACCCCTACGGGTAAGCTCTACACAGGATCGCCCGCATGGCCGACGTCATTCTCTCCCAAAGCATCCGCAACAACCTGCTGTCGCTGCAAAGCACGGCGGACATGATGTCGACAGCCCAAAACCGGCTGGCGACGGGAAAGAAGGTCAACTCTGCGCTTGATGATCCACGCAATTTCTTCGTGGCGTCGGGGCTCAACAACCGCGGCAAGGACCTCTCCCGCCTGCTCGACGACATGACCCAGGGCACCAAGGTGCTCGACGCCGCCGACAAGGGCATCACCGCCCTGCAGAAGCTGGTCGAATCAGCCCAGGCCACGATCCGGCAGGCCCAGCAGAGCGCATTGTCGACCACGCCGACCCAGGTCACCAGCACGACGGTGGGCCTCACCCGCAGCACGCTGCTGACCTCCGCCGCACTCGGCTCGAACGACGCCACCGACATCATCAACCTCAAGGTCGGCTCCGGCAGCAGCGCCACCAACGTGGCCTTCACCGTCACCGCCACGACGACGCTGGGCGACCTCATAGACGCCATCAATGTCGGCACCAACGGCCGCGCCACCGCGTCGCTGGACGCCGGCGGGTCGTTCGAGATCAACTCGTCCACCGGCGAGGCGCTGGCCGTCACCCTGACCGATACCTCCAACACCCACGTGAACACGACGACCACGCTGTTGGGCGTCGGTTCCACCGCATCCGTCGCCGCCAGTGCATCGACCTACAGCACAGTCCGCGCCTCGCTCGAGGCGCAGTACACCAGCCTGCTGACGCAGATCACGCAGCTGTCGAAGGATGCCGGCTACAATGGCACCAATCTTCTCGCAGGCAACAACCTGAAGGTGGTCTTCAACGAGAAGGGAAGCGCCTTCCTGACCATTGCGGGCGTCACCCTGGATTCGGCTGGCCTTGGCCTCAATGCGCCGACCACCGGTGATTTCCAGGTCGACGCCAACCTGACCAACCTCGAGACCGTGCTGGCGACGGCGTCGTCGACCCTGCGTTCCCAGGCGTCCACCTTCGGGTCGAACCTGTCAGTCGTGCAGAACCGCCTTGACTTCACCAAGGGCCTGATCAATGCGCTGACCACCGGCGCCGACGCCCTGGTGCTGGCCGACACCAATGAGGAAGGCGCCAACCTTCTCGCCCTCCAGACACGCCAGCAGCTCTCCCAGACAGCCCTGTCGCTCTCGAACCAGGCCCAGCAGGGCGTGCTGCGCCTCTTCAGCTGATCGACATGCCCGCCGTTGCGCCCTAGCGTGCGGCCGTACGCTTCTTCGGATCCAGGACGGACACGATGGCCCTCAAGGTCGAACTCAAACCCAACGAGCGCATCATCATCGGCAGCGTGGTGCTGCGCAACTCCGACTCCCGCGCGCGTTTCTTCATCGAGGGGCACGCCCCCATCCTGCGCGAGAAGGACATTCTCACGCCGGAGAGCGCCACAACCCCGGCGAGAAAGATCTATCTGGCCGTCCAGCTGATGTATCTGTCGGAGGGCGATACCGTCCGCTACCACGGCCCCTACTTCGAACTGGTCCGCGATTTCCTCGGCGCTGCGCCGAGCGCCCTGCCGTATATCGCCGATGTGAATAACCTCATCTTAAGTGGCGATCTTTACAAGGCTCTGAAGGCGGCCAAGAAACTGGTCGAGTACGAAACGGAGCTTCTGGGGCATGCAACACGCGGCTAACGCTTATGCGACCACCGCCAAGGCGGCCCTCACCCCCCGGGAACTCGAAGCCCAAGTCCTGATGAACGCCGCAGCCCGCCTGCAGGGCATCCAGGACAACTGGGACGCCCGCAAGGCCGACCTTGACGAGGCCCTGATCTACAACCGCAAGATCTGGACGGTGATCGCCTCCTCGGCGACCGAGGAGGACAACCCCCTCCCCCGGCCGATCAAGCAGAACATCGCCAACCTCGCGATCTTCATTTTCAACCACACCATGAAGACCATGATCGAGCCGTCGCCGGACCGGCTGCGCTCGCTCGTGTCGATCAACCGCGAGCTTGCTGCCGGCCTGCGCGCGCGACCGCCCGCCGGCTGATCAACCTGAATCGGCCTGGCCCCTGCGGCGACCTCCGCCAGCTGCGCCGGCTTCAGCGCAGATAGTCGACAAGCGACATCTTCGACAGCAGTGCCGTCGTCTGGTAGCT
>JBMOJG010000674.1:0-2441 GCA_049316925.1 Alsobacter sp.
ACCGACCGGTCCGACGAGATAGGCCATCTGTCGGGGTCGCTGCGCGACATGACGCGGGCTCTGTATGACCGGATCGACGCGATCGAGAGCTTCGCGGCCGACGTGGCACATGAGCTGAAAAATCCGCTGACCTCCCTGCGCAGCGCGGTCGAGACGCTGCCGCTGGCGCGCAACGAGGAGAGCCGCGGCCGGCTGCTCGGCGTGATCCAGCACGATGTGCGCCGGCTCGACCGGCTGATCAGCGACATTTCCGACGCCTCGCGGCTCGATGCCGAGCTGGCGCGGGCCGACGCCGAGCCGGTCGACATGGCGCGGCTGCTGACGACGGTGCTGTCGGTGGCCAACGAGGTGCGCCGCGACGACGGCGTGACGATTGGCCTTTCGGTCGAGCCGCACCCGCTGGGTCGCGATGCGACGCTGGTGATGGGCCATGATTCACGGCTCGGGCAGGTGATCTCCAACCTGATCGAGAATGCCAGGTCATTCTCGCCGCAGGGCGGCGAGGTGCGCGTCACCCTGCGGCGCGTCGGCGACGAGGTCGAGACCATCGTCGACGACGACGGTCCGGGCATCCCGGCGCATGCCTTCGAGCGCATCTTCGAGCGCTTCTATACCGACCGGCCGGACCAGGGGTTCGGCCAGAACTCCGGGCTCGGCCTGTCAATCTCGCGGCAGATCGTCGAGGCGCATTTCGGCCGCATCTGGGCCGAGAACCGCTCCGGTCCGGACGCGGAGGACGGCACGCCGGGCTGTCTCGGCGCGCGCTTCATCCTGCGCCTGCCGGCGGCGGTGCGGTGAGCGCCGGCACGGCCCTGCATGGCACGTGCCTCGTGATCGGCGAGGCGGGGGTGCTGCTGCGCGGCCCGTCCGGGGCGGGGAAGTCCACCCTCGCGCGGCGGCTGATCAGCGCGGCCCTCCGGGATGGCCGCTATGCCAGCCTGGTCGGCGATGACCGGGTGCGGCTGGAGGCGGTGGCCGGCCGGCTGGTCGCCCGGCCACATCCGGCGATTGCCGGACGGCTCGAGGTGCGTGGAATCGGATTGACCATGGTGGCGCACGAGCCGGGCGCCGTCGTGCGGCTGGTCGTCGATTGCGGGACGGCGTCGCTGGACCGGCTTCCGCCGGACACAGCGCTGTGGGCCGAGCTGGAAGGGGTCCGGGTGCACCGCACGGTGGCGCATTGGGCCGAGGAGGACCGGGTGCTCCTCGTTCTCGACGGGGTCGCCATGCGCAGCGCGATGGAACCCTTTCGTCCCTGATCCGTTATTGGGGGTTGCACTTCTCTGTGCATCGCACAAAATAAAGGTGAGTTGCGCGTTCGGCGCGCGGAGAGAGTTCCGATGATCGGTATGGTGCTCGTGACGCACGGGCGGCTTGCCATCGAGTTTCGCGCCGCCATGGAGCACGTCGTGGGCCCGCAGCAGCAGGTCGAGACGGTGACCATCGGGCCGGACGATGACATGGACCAGCGCCGCCGCGAAATCGTGGAGGCGGTGAGCACCGTGGACACCGGCGATGGCGTGGTGATCCTGACCGACATGTTCGGCGGCACCCCCTCGAACCTGGCGATCTCGGTGATGAACGGCGGCAAGACCGAGGTCGTTGCCGGCATCAACCTGCCGATGCTGATCAAGCTCGCCAGCGTCCGCGGCGAGTGCGACCTCGACCGGGCCGTGGTGCAGGCGCAGGACGCCGGACGGAAATACATCAACGTTGCCAGCCGCGTTCTGGCCGGCAAATGACCCTCGACGACGGCTTTTCCGAGGACGGGCCCAGCCCGCCTGCGCCGATCCCCGAGGGCGCGCTGGTGCGCGAGCTGCGCATCGTCAACAAGAAGGGCCTGCACGCCCGCGCCACCGCCAAGTTCGTGCAGTGCGCCGAGGCCTTCGACGCGGACATCCGCGTGACACGCTGCGGCGAGACGGTGGGCGGCACCTCGATCATGGGCATCCTGACGCTGGGCGCCGGCATCGGCACCACCATCACGGTGACGGCCACGGGCGCCGACTCGGCCGCCGCGCTGGAGGCGCTGGCCGGCCTTGTCGCCAACCGGTTCGGCGAAGAAGACTAGCGCATGCGCGGCCCCGGCCGCCCCCGTCCCGACCGCGGAGCCCGCCATGACCGTTCCGGTCGAATGCCTTGTCGTCCCGGGTCTGGCCGCCCCGGCCGAGATCGTCGTGGACCGGTGGGGCATCCCCCACATCCGCGCCGGGTCCGAGGCTGACCTGTTTTTCGTCCAGGGCTTCAACGCCGCGCGCGACCGGCTCTGGCAGATCGACCTGTGGCGCAAGCGCGGGCTCGGCCTGCTGGCGGCAGACTTCGGCCCTGGCTTCCTGGCGCAGGACCATGCCTCCCGGCTGTTCCTCTTCCGCGGCGACATGGCGGCCGAATGGGCGGCCTATGGGGCCGGCGCGCGTGAAACCTGCACGGCTTTCGTCGCC
>JBMOJG010000675.1:0-2440 GCA_049316925.1 Alsobacter sp.
TGCAGCCGGTAGACCTCCTGGATCTCGTTGACCAGATAGGCGGCGAGCTCCTCGACGCCCTTGATCGCCAGGATGTCGTGCGGCGCCGGGTTGCCGTCGACGATGTAGTCGCCCTTCTCGACGATGTCCCCGTCCTGCAGGTAGATGTGCTTGCCCTTGGGGACGAGATACTCGACCGCCTCGGTGCCGTCAGCCGGGGTCAGCGTGATCCGGCGCTTGTTCTTGTAGTCGCGGCCGAACTGGATGACGCCCGCCTTCTCGGCGATGATCGCGGCCTCCTTCGGCCGCCGCGCCTCGAACAGCTCCGCCACGCGCGGCAGGCCGCCCGTGATGTCGCGGGTCTTGGCGCTCTCCATCGAGATGCGCGCCACCACGTCGCCGGCCTTCACCTTGGTACCCGGATCGGCCGCGATGATCGCGTCCACCGGCAGCAGGTAGCGGGCTTCGCCGCCGCGGGCGAGCTTGGCCGGCTTGCCCTTGGCGTCGTTGATGATGATCGCCGGCCGCAGGTCCGCCGAGCGCATGTTGGTGCGCCAGTCGGTGACGACGCGCTTGGTGATGCCCGTCGACTCGTCGGCCGTCTCGATCATCGAGGCGCCTTCGACGAGGTCCTCGAGCGCCACGATGCCGTCGACCTCGGTGACGATGGGACGGGTGTAGGGATCCCACTCGGCGATGCGCTGGCCGCGCTTGACCACGTCACCCTCGTCGACCTTGAGGCGGGCGCCGTACTGGATGCGGTGCACCGCGCGCTCGGTGCCGTCGCTGCCCACGATCACCACCGCAATGTTGCGGTTGATGGCGATGAGGTCACCGTCGGAGTTGCGCGCGAGCGACCGGTTGCGCATCCGCACCGTGCCCTCGAAGTTCGACTCGATGAACGACTGGTCGGCGATCTGTGCCGCGCCACCGATGTGGAAGGTGCGCATCGTCAGCTGCGTGCCCGGCTCGCCGATCGACTGGGCGGCGATGACGCCCACCGCCTCGCCCATGTTGACGGGCGTGCCGCGGGCCAGATCGCGCCCGTAGCAGGTGCCGCAGACGCCGTTGGTCGTCTCGCAGGTGAGGACCGAACGGATCTTCACCTCCTGGATGCCGGCGCCGTTGATCCGCTCGATGTGCCACTCCTCGATCATGATGCCCTTGGGCACGATGATCTCGCCCTTCAGGTCGATGAGGTCTTCTGCCGTGGTGCGGCCGAGGATGCGCGTCGCCAGCGAGGCGACGACCTGGCCGGCATCGATGATGGCGCGCATGCGGATGCCGTTCTCGGTGCCGCAGTTGCGCTCGGTGATGATCGAGTCCTGCGCCACGTCGACGAGGCGGCGGGTCAGGTAGCCCGAGTTGGCGGTCTTCAGCGCCGTGTCGGCCAGACCCTTGCGGGCGCCGTGGGTCGAGTTGAAGTACTCGAGAACGTCGAGGCCTTCCTTGAAGTTCGAGATGATCGGACTCTCGATGATCTCGCCCGACGGCTTGGCCATCAGGCCGCGCATCGCCGCGAGCTGCTTCATCTGCGCCGGCGAGCCGCGGGCGCCCGAGTGCGACATCATGTAGATCGAGTTGATCGGCTTGGTCCGGCCGGTGTCGGTCTTCTGCACCGCCGAGATGCGCGCCATCATCTCCTGGGCGAGACGGTCCGAGCACTTCGCCCAGGCGTCCACGACCTTGTTGTACTTCTCGCCCTGCGTGATCAGGCCGTCGAGGAACTGCTGCTCGTAGTCCTTCACCAGCGCGCGGGTCTCGTCGACGATCACCCACTTGTTCTCGGGCACCAGCATGTCGTCCTTGCCGAACGAGATGCCGGCCTTGAACGCGTTGGTGAAGCCCAGCGACATGATCCGGTCGCAGAAGATCACCGTCTCCTTCTGCCCGCAGTTGCGGTAGACCGTATCGATCATGTTGGAAATCTCCTTCTTCGTCATCAGCTTGTTGACGACGTCGAAGGTAATCTTGCCGTGCTTGGGCAGCAGCTGGCCGAGCATCGCGCGGCCCGGCGTGGTGTCGTAAATCTTGGTGTAGCGCTCGCCCTGCTCGTTGATCGAGGCGAAGCGGTACTTGATCTTCGAGTGGTAGGTGATCGCCTTGGCGGCGATGGCGTGCTCGATCTCGCCCATCTCGGCGAACGCCATGCCCTCGCCCGGCTCACCGTCCGAGATCAGCGACACGTAGTACAGGCCCAGCACGATGTCCTGCGACGGCACGATGATCGGCTGGCCGTTGGCCGGGTGCAGGATGTTGTTGGTCGACATCATCAGCACGCGTGCTTCCAGCTGCGCCTCGAGCGACAGCGGGACGTGCACGGCCATCTGGTCGCCGTCGAAGTCGGCGTTGAACGCGGCGCAGACCAGCGGATGCAGCTGGATCGCCTTGCCCTCGATCAGCACAGGCTCGAACGCCTGGATGCCCAGGCGATGCAGCGTCGGCGCGCGGTTCAGCATCA
>JBMOJG010000676.1:0-2439 GCA_049316925.1 Alsobacter sp.
CAGCCACCGTTTCGAGCGGAGACGGGCGCGATCGGCCTGCTGCCGGCAGCGTGAGCCTACGCTGCCTTCTTCGTCTCGGCGATGCGGGCGAGATTGCGCAGGATCGTCGCCGTCCCCTTGAGTCGCTCCTCCTCCTCGTCGAAGTCGCGGATGAAAACGATGCGCATGTCGGGCCGCACCTTGGCGAGCGAGCCCTGCTCGCCGACATAGCGGACCAGTCCCTCCGGATTGGCGAAGGCATTGTCGCGGAACGCCACGATGACGCCCTTGGGGCCGGCATCGACCTTCTCGACATTGGCGCGACGGCACAGTGCCTTGATGCCGACGACGGCCAGCAGCTGGTCGACCTCCGGCGGCGCCGGGCCGAACCGGTCGACGAGCTCCGCGCCGAAGGAGCGGATGTCCGCATCGGTGTCGAGCGTCGACAGGCGCTTATAGAGACCGAGCCGCAGATGCAGGTCCGGCACATAGTGCTCGGGGATGGTGACGGGCGTACCGACCGTAATCGACGGCGACCACTGGCCGCTCGCCTCGTCGTCGGTGATGCCCGCCTTGAGGTGGGCCACGGCCTCCTCCAGCATCTGCTGGTAGAGCTCGTAGCCGACCTCCTTGATGTGGCCGGACTGCTCGTCGCCGAGCAGATTGCCGGCGCCGCGGATGTCGAGGTCGTGGCTGGCAAGCTGGAAGCCGGCGCCCAGCGTGTCGAGCGACTGCAGCACCTTCAGCCGGCGCTCGGCCTGGGCGGTCAGCGTGCGGGTGGCCGGCACCGTGAACAGCGCATAGGCGCGCGTCTTGCCGCGGCCGACCCGGCCGCGCAGCTGGTAGAGCTGGCCAAGGCCGAACATGTCGGCGCGGTGCACGATCAGCGTGTTGGCGGCGGGAATATCGAGGCCCGATTCGACGATCGCCGTCGACAGCAGGATGTCGTATTTGCCCTCGTAGAACGCCGTCATCACGTCCTCGAGCTCGGTGGCGGCCAGCTGGCCGTGTGCGATCGCCACCTTGGCCTCCGGCACCTCGGCGGCGAGGAACGCCTTCGCTTCGCCGATGTCCTCGATCCGCGGGCAGACATAGAAGCTCTGGCCGCCGCGGTAGCGCTCGCGCAGCAGCGCCTCGCGCACCAGCAGCGGGTCGAACGGTGCGATGAAGGTGCGCACCGCCAGCCGGTCGACCGGCGGCGTTGCGATAATCGACAGCTCCCGGACGCCGGTCAGCGCCAGCTGCAGCGTGCGCGGAATCGGGGTTGCCGACAGGGTCAGCACATGCACCTCGGCGCGCAGGTCCTTCAGCCGCTCCTTGTGGGCGACGCCGAAATGCTGCTCCTCGTCGACGATCAGCAGCGCCAGATCCTTGAAGGCGATCGCCTTGCCGAGCAGCGCATGGGTGCCGACGACGATGTCGATCGTGCCGTCGGCCAGCCCCGCTTTCACAACCTTGAGCTCGGCGGCCGGTACGAAGCGCGAGGCCTGTGCGACCCGTACGGGCAGGCCGTGGAAGCGCTCCGAGAAGGTCTTGAAATGCTGCCGCGCCAACAAGGTCGTGGGCACCACCACCGCAACCTGGCGCCCTGACAGCGCCGCCGTGAAGGCGGCGCGCAGTGCCACCTCGGTCTTGCCGAAGCCGACATCGCCGCAGATCAGCCTGTCCATCGGGCGGCCGGTCGCCATGTCGTCGAGGACCGAGTCGATGGCGCCCTGCTGGTCCTCGGTCTCGTCATACGGGAAGCGGGCGCAGAACTCGTCATAGAGCCCCGCCTGTGGCACCAGCCGCGGCGCCTCCCGCAGCGCGCGCGCCGCCGCGACCTTGATCAGCGCATGCGCCATCTCGCGGATGCGTTGCTTGAGCTTCGCCTTGCGGGCCTGCCAGGCGCCACCGCCGAGGCGGTCAAGCGCCACCTCGGTATCCTCGGAGCCGTAGCGCGACAGGAGCTCGATGTTCTCCACCGGCAGGAACAGCTTGTCGCCGCCCGCATAGTGGATCTCGAGGCAGTCATGCGGCGCCCCGGCGGCGTCTATCGACTTCAGCCCGACGAACCGGCCGATGCCGTGGTCGACATGCACGATCAGGTCGCCCTGGGTCAGGCTGCCGACCTCGGCGATGATGTCCTGCGGCCGCTTCGACTTGCGCGTTCGCCGCACCAGCCGGTCGCCGAGGATGTCCTGTTCGGCAATCACCGCCAGATCCGGCGTCTCGAACCCGACCTCCAGGCCCCACACCGCGAAGGTGGCAATGTTGCGCGGCTGCGCCATGGCGTGGCCGATCTGCGCAACCGGCAAGCCACCCGTCAGCCCGTGATCGGCCAGCACATGCGACAGCCGCTCGCGCGCGCCCTCCGACCAGGCGGCGACAATCACCCGGCGGCCGTCCTGCTGCAGGCTGCGGATATGCGCGACGGTGGCGTCGAAGACGTTGGCGGCGCCTTCTTCGCCTTCGCGGGCC
>JBMOJG010000677.1:0-2435 GCA_049316925.1 Alsobacter sp.
GGCGCCTCTTCCACGGGGGACGGCGGTGGGGGCGCCGGCACATCCGCCAGCTGTGGCTGCACCGAATCGGTGGCCATCGCCAAATCGCGACCAAGCGTGCTGTCGGCGTTTAGGGTGGCCGTGTCTGCATCCTTGCCGCCGCAGGCAGTCACCGCCACGAGCGACAGCGTCGCCAGCAACATCGTAGGACGCAACGAGCGCATAGATTCACGCATGCAGAAACTCCTGAGACTGAAACGGGAAACGGGACCGGCATACCTACGCAAATGATAGCCGAACGCCCGCGGTTATGTGGAACCGGTGACCACCGATGAGCGCACGCACACCCGACACGCCAACCCCGTCGGCACGGCAGGCGCTCATTCGGCTGCTCCCGTATTACCACCCGTACCGCTGGCAAGTTGCGTGCGGGCTCTTCTCGGTAGTAGCAGCCGCCTTCCTCGCCAGCCTCATTCCCGCAATGCTGCAGCGCGGCATCGAGGCACTCCGTTCCGGGACGTCAGCCGTTCTGCTGAGTCGGATTGGCGGATTCATGCTCGTCACGGCTCTGGCCAGTGGAATACTCCGCTTTGTCATGCGGCTGGTACTGAACGGAGTCAGCCGGCGCATCGAAACCGATCTCCGGCATGACGTCTTTGCGCAGCTCAGTACACTGGACGCCGGTTGGTACGCCCGCTGGCGCATCGGCGACCTCATGGCACGACTCACCAATGATCTCGGTGCGGTGCGCATGGCCGTCGGGCCGGCGGTGATGTACCTCGTGAACACCGTGTTCGGCAGCATCTTCGCGGTGCTGATGATGATGCGCATCAGTCCGTCGCTCACGGGATTGGCCTTGCTCCCGATGATCGGACTCCCCGTGCTCATGCTGCGTCTGGGCCGGTTAGTGCATGCGCGATTTGAAGCGGTGCAATCCCAATTCAGTCAGCTCACCACGCGTGCGCAGGAAAACCTCTCCGGTGTGCGGGTGGTCCGCGCCTATCAGCAAGAGCGCGCGGAAACGGCGCGCTTCGAGGCACTCGGCGAGGGGTATCTCCGTGCCAACATGCGGCTCGCCACGCTCAATGGCGTGCTCAATCCCGGCTTTGGGCTCTTGGCCGGACTCGGGAGCGCCATCACCATTGGCGTGGGGGGACGCCTGCTCATTGAAGAGCAGATCACGGTGGGTGGGTACGTGGCCTTCAGCATTTACCTGGCCCAGCTCACATGGCCCCTCATTGCGCTGGGCTGGACCATCAATCTCTTCCAGCGCGCCGCCGCCTCAATGGCACGGGTACTGGAATTGCTCGATGCCGTGCCAGTCTCGGTACACGTAACGGCAACGGGAACCGGTTCGGAACGTTTCCCGGACGTTGATAACACGAGCCACGCGCATCACGCAGGCGGAGAGGTTCCCAGCCGGAGCGGGCGATCCATCGAGTTCCGGCACGTATCGTTCCGGTATCCCCGACCCGTTCGAGTGAGTGAGGATGGGGCAGCCGCAGATGCGCACTATCCACCATTGGCTGGAGGCGACACGCCGGCCGAGTCGCGCTGGATCCTCCGCGATCTCTCCTTCTGCGTCCCGGCCGGTGGCACACTGGCCATCGTTGGCGCCACCGGATCGGGGAAGAGTGCGCTGATGGATCTCATCCCGCGCATCTTCGACCCGCAGGAAGGCGACATTCTGCTGGATGGCGTGAACATCCGTAACCTGCCAATCCACCTGCTTCGTGCGGAACTCGGGTACGTGCCACAGGAAGCGCTGCTGTTCAGCGAAACCGTTGGCGGCAATATCGGGTATGCGCTCGACACCGAGGACCATCAACGCGTCACCCACGCTGCCGACATCGCGCAATTACGTGAGACCATCGCCGGTTTTCCCGACGGCTTTGACACCCGTCTTGGCGAACGTGGCATCAATTTGTCGGGCGGACAAAAACAACGCACCGCGCTGGCCCGTGCGCTCGCCCGTGAACCGCGCGTCGTGCTGCTCGACGACGCCCTCTCTGCCGTGGATACGCAGACCGAAGCCGCCATTCTCCACGCGCTCCGTACGGCCCTGCGTGGGCGCACCGTTGTCATCACGTCGCATCGCGTGAGCGCCGTGCGCGATGCCGATCAGATTCTCGTACTCCACGAGGGACACATCGTGGAATCAGGCACGCACGACGCACTCGTACGCCTTGGCGGGCGCTACACGCAGCTCCTGCAACGCCAACAGCTGCTGGAATCCATCGAGGCCGCGTAGGAACCGCCACCAACATGCGCCGTGCGCCGGCGCGCCGCGTTCGTGGCCGTTACGCCAGCACCGGTCGCGCCTTCGGCTGACGACGGCGCCGTCGTGCGTGGATCGATGTGAAGGCGGCGGCATAGAGACAACAGGCGATCCACCGCAGCGCGGCGGTGCGCGGGCGGTCAACGGTGGCGATGGCCGCGCCCAGAATCACGCCGTC
>JBMOJG010000678.1:0-2427 GCA_049316925.1 Alsobacter sp.
CGGTCTTGACGATGGCGCTGCCGGTGCCGTTGGCCAGCATCCAGGTGTCGTAGGCCCAGTGGATGGTGTTGGGCGAGCATTTCGAGCCGGTGAGGTCCGAGGATGCGGCGCCGGAGTTGAGGAACACCTTGTTCTTGTCCTTGGTGACCTCGTTGACGGCCAGCGCCACGGCCGAGTTCGGCACGTCGACGATCAGGTCAACACCGTCGCGATCATACCACTGGCGGGCGATGTTGGCGCCGACGTCGGCCTTGTTCTGGTGGTCCGCACCGACGACCTCGACCTTGATGCCCTTGGCGGCGGCACCGAAGTCCTCGATCGCCATCTTGGCGGCGATGATCGAGCCGGGTCCGGCGAGGTCGGCATAGAGGCTCGACATGTCGGAGAGCACGCCGATCTTAACGGTGGTGCCCGACTGGGCCGATGCCGGCCCGGCGAAAGCCGCGGCGGCGACGCCGGCCAGCAGCATGGTGGTGAATGTCCGTCTCATGGTCTTGTTCCTCCCTCGGGTCCTAGACCCCCAGATACGCGTGCAGCTTGTCCAGGTTCGATCCCAGATCGGTGTTGGCAAACATATCGACGACACGGCCGCGCTCCATCACATAGTGGCGGTCAGCCACCGTCGAGGCGAAGCGGAAATTCTGCTCGACGAGCAGGATGGTGAAGCCGGCGTCCTTCAGCTTGCGGATGGTGTGGCCGATCTGCTGGATGATCACCGGTGCAAGCCCTTCGGTGGGTTCGTCCAGCAGCAGTAGACGGGCTCCGGTGCGCAGGATACGGCCGATGGCCAGCATCTGCTGCTCGCCGCCCGACAGCTTGGTGCCCTGGGAGCGCAGCCGCTCCTTCAGGTTCGGGAACAGGGTGAAAATCTCGGCCACTGGGAGGCCGCCTGGCGCCACGACCGGCGGCAGCAGCAGGTTCTCCTCCACGTCGAGGGACGCGAAGATGCCACGTTCCTCGGGGCAGAGCGCGATACCGGCCCGGGCGATGCGGTTTGACGGCCAGGTGATCGTCTCCTGCCCGTCGAACACCACCGAGCCGCGGCGCTGGGCGACCATGCCCATCACCGACTTCATCGTGGTGGTCTTGCCGGCGCCGTTGCGGCCCAGCAGGGTGACGACCTCGCCCTGGCCGACGCGGACATCCACCCCGTGGAGAATGTGGGACTCGCCGTACCAGGCCTCGAGGCCCTGCACGGCGAGCAGCGATGCTGTGATCTCAGTCATGCGCCGTCCCCAGATAGGCCTCGATCACGCGGGGATCCTTCGACACGCTCTCGTAGGGGCCCTCGGCCAGCACCTCGCCGCGGGCCAGGACGGTGATCGTGTCGCTCAGTCCCGCAACGACCGACAGGTTGTGCTCGACCATCAGCACGGTGCGGTTGACGGCGACGCGCTTGACCAAAGCAGCGACACGCTCCACGTCCTCGTGCCCCATGCCGGCGGTCGGTTCGTCGAGCAGCATCATCTCGGGCTCAAGCGCCAGGGTGGTGGCAATCTCGAGCGCGCGCTTGCGGCCATAGGGCAGTTCCACGGCTGCCGCGTCCTCGAACCCGGTCAGTCCGACGTCGTCGAGCAGTTCCCGCGCGCGGGCATCGAAGCTGCGCAGGACGCTGTCCGAGCGCCAGAAATCGAACGAGCCGCCGCGGGTGCGCTGCAGGGCGATGCGGACATTCTCGAGCACCGAGAGGTGCGGAAAGACCGCCGAGATCTGGAAGGAGCGCACCATACCGAGCCGCGCAATGTCGGCAGTCGCCATCGCGGTGATGTCGCGACCCTTGTAGCGGATCGTGCCGCGGGTCGGCTGCAGGAACTTGGTCAGCAGGTTGAAGCAGGTCGTCTTGCCGGCGCCGTTGGGTCCGATCAGCGCATGGATCGTCCCGCGCCGGACCCGCAGCGACACGTCTCGCACAGCGACAAAACCGCTGAACTCCTTGGTGAGGCCAGCGGTCTCCAGAATGAACTCGTCCCCCGCCATGATGATGTTTTCTGAACTCCGCGGGTCTGGCGCCGTTCCGCCGTCCGATGGCAGGAAAGTGGGCGATTTTCCCCGCAGCGTCTAGAGCCAAGACGCGTGCACCCGCCGACTGCGGGGTGGTGGGTGTCCCACGCCCGTTTGGCCCAGCGCAGATCAATTACTGAATCATGGCCAATCAAAATTAATTATTACGATATTTCTTGACGATGAATATCGGTGTTAACCATTGCTTCACAATTCCCAGTAAACGGGGTTAAAAAATATTAACCTAGGGCTCGATTACGGAAAAGTTGCGCAAGGGGCAGCAATGCAACTCGACACCGTTCATGGCCCGCTTGATGGTCTGCCGCTCCCGCCCGGCCTGGCTGGGCTGTTCGTCCCGCCGCCGGCGCCGGTGGCGCCGCTGGACGTCGGCTTTCGCGCCATCGACGTGGAATGGGCCGCTGAGGA
>JBMOJG010000679.1:0-2427 GCA_049316925.1 Alsobacter sp.
CCGAAGTGGTCCGCCTGTCGATCGGCCTGGAGGATGTCCACGACCTCATCGGCGATCTCGACGAGGCGCTGGCCGCCAGTTCGGATTGACTGGGGTCAAGGCCCGCCCGCGCGCGTCACGGCAGCATGGCAGGAACGCTCCGGATGGTCCGGAGCGGTTCAGCCAGCCGGAGCCCCATGTACAGGCACATCCTTGTCCCGACCGATGGCACTGCCCTCTCCAACCGGGCCGTGCGCGAGGCCGCGCTGCTGGCGGTATCGCTTCGCGCCGATCTGACCATCATCACGGTGACGGAGCCCCCGCCATCGCCGCTGAGCGAAGTGGCTATCGTCCGGCCGCCTGGCGCCGCACAGACGGATGAAATTCTGCAGGTGGCCGCTCGGATCGCCCGGATCACCGGGGTTGAGCCAGCAATGCGGCACCTCGAAAGTGACCAGCCCTGGCAGGCCATCATCGACGCCGCCCGAGAGGCGGGCTGTGATCTGATCGCCATGGCGTCACACGGGCGCAACGGCGTCGCCGCCCTGATCCTCGGAAGCCAGACCACCAAGGTGCTCACCCACTCGCGGATCCCGGTGATCGTCTACCGCTGAGCGGGCACGCCGGCCAGCAGGCGCCAGTGCACCACGGCCATGGCCAGAACCACCATCGCCAGGCCCTGGTGGGCCAGGCCGAGGCCAAGCGGCACCTGCCAGAGCAGCGTCGCCACGCCGAGCGCCGCCTGCCCCAGCACCAGCAGGGCGACCACGCCGGCCCGCCGCCTCGCGCCGCCGGAGGGCGCTCGCCAGACCTGCAGCAGGGCAAGGCCCAGCAGCAGATAGGCCGCCATGCGGTGGTTGAACTGCACGGTCAGCGGGTTGTCGACGAGGTTCTCGTACCAGGGCTCGACGATGGCCAGGCCGTCCAGCGGCGGGATCAGGCGGCCGTCCATCAGCGGCCAGGTGTTATAGGTGAGACCGGCCTTCGATCCTGCGACGAGCGCTCCGAGAGCGATCTGAAGCAGGACCGCCACCACCACGGCGAACGCCATGCGCCGCAACGCGACCGGCGCGGACGCGACCGGCCGATCGCGCAGCGACACGATGAGCCCCACCAGCAGCGCGAGGATGACGCTGGCCGTGGTCAGGTGGAGCATCAGCTTCACCGGCGCCACCGCCGTCATGCCCTCGCGCAGGCCGGACGCCACCATGATCCAGCCGATGGCGCCCTGCAGGCCACCGAGCAGCCCCGCGGCGGCCACCCCGGCGAGCAGCCGGCCCTGCAGGGCACCAAGGGCGAGGAACGTGACGAACCCCGCGGCGAACACGAGGCCGATCGCCCGGCCGAGCTGGCGATGCGACCACTCCCACCAGTAGATCGTCTTGAAGGCGTCGAGGCTCATGCCCTTGTTGACAAGCTGGTACTGGGGAATCTGGCGGTACCTGTCGAACTCGGACTGCCAGGCGGCATCCGACAGCGGCGGAACAGCGCCGGTCACGGGCCGCCACTCGGTGATCGACAGGCCGGAGCCGGTCAGGCGGGTCGCCCCGCCGACCACCACCATCACGAGCACCATCGCTGCCAGGGTCCAAAGCCAAAGTCGCAATGCCCTGCGGCGCCCGGCACCCACCCCGGACTGGCTGTGATCCCGGCTGTCGAGGGTCGCCACCGACATTGCTCGCCTCCTGCGTCATCCGGCCGGGCTTGCCCGGCGCCGTGCGGCGACACATAGTCCCCGCCGCCCCGCCCCTGCAACCGCCGCAACGCCGCAGGATGGCCGCTTCCGGAGACACAATGCCCCGCCGCCTTCGCAAACTCGTCGGCACGGTCGTGATGCTGGCCTTCGTGATCGTCTACGCGCTGCTCGCCATGACGCTGGCCCAGACCCCCTGGTTGCAGCAGGCAGGCAAGCTGGTGCAGGGCATCTTCTACCTCGTCGTCGGGCTCGGCTGGGTCCTGCCGCTGATGCCCCTGATCCGCTGGATGGAACGCCCGGATCCGGCCTGACCGGCAGCACGCTCAGGCGGCTGCAACACTGCGACCGCCGTTCCACAACCAGAACGGCAGTCCGCTGAGCAGGACCTCGAACTGCGCCGGATCCTGGAAATGGCCGTTGACGGAAACCCGTGGCAGGGCGGTCAGCCGTTCGCCATGGACGGGAAACAGCATGCCGGGGCGGGTTGTCACCGCCGCCTCGAAGCCGAGCTCCGCCGCCATCGCGAACTCCCGCGGGCCGGCCGAACCGGGATCCCCGACCGGGTAGGCGAAATGCCGGACCGGCACGCCAAGCCGCTCGACGATGACATTGCGTGACTGCACCATCTCGGTGCGAACCATGGCCGCGTCGTGCTTGGCCAGCATGGGGTGCGTCATCGTGTGCGCGCCGATCGACACCAGCGGATCGGCGGCCAGCCGCCCCAGTCCCGCCCAGTCGAGGCAGAGCTGCGC
>JBMOJG010000680.1:0-2425 GCA_049316925.1 Alsobacter sp.
CCTGCTGCCAGTACTCGCACTCCGCTGTCGAGGCGACGCTGGCGCTGCTGGCCGAGCGGCCGATTGCGCCCGGCGCCATCCGGTCCATCCGGGTGGAGACCCACCGTCTCGGCATGACGCTGGACAACCGCGCGCCCGCCACCACGCTGGCCGCCAAGTTCTCGATGCCGCATATCCTGGCCGCCACCTGTCAGCTCGGCCACGCCGGTGCGGAGGCTTTCGCCCAGTCGACCCTGACCGATCCCGCCATGGCGGCGATGCGCGCCCGGGTCGAGCTCGGCCGCTTCGCGCCGGACCTGCCCTGGCCAACGGACCGCCCGGCCCGTGTGACGCTGGAGTTCGACGACGGAACGCGCCGCACCGCCGAATGCCTGAGCGCCCGGGGCGGCCCGGACCGTCCCTTCGCCCAGGACGAGATCCTTGCCAAGATCCGCGGCATCGCCGCGCCGGCCTATCCGGCCATGCCGGACGTTCTGGCGGCCCTGGTTGCCGGAGAGATGGACGGTCTCGACAAGCCCTGGGCGGTGCAGGTTGCGGCGATGACGGCAGGTGCCGGCCGGTGACGGCACCGTCCGCGGCGGCCCCTGCCGCCGCGCCCATCGGCGCCCTGTTTCTGGCCACCTTCGCCAGTTCGGTCACGCTGCGGATGACCGATACGCTGCTGCCCGAAATTGCCCGCGACTTCGCCGTGACGCCGGGGACCGCGTCGCTGGCGGTCACGGTTTACGCGATTGCGTACGGGTTGGTGCAGTTCGTGGCCGGGCCGCTGGCCGACCGGTTTGGCAAGCTGGCGGGCATTGCCTTCTGCTGCGTGGTCGCGACGCTCACGGCCGCACTCTGCGCGCTTGCCACTGACTTCTCCTCGCTGCTTCTGGCCCGCGGCCTTGCCGGCATTGCCGCGGGTGGCGTGATCCCGCTCGGACTCGCCTATGTGGGCGATGCCGTGCCGGTCGAGCAGCGACAGGCGACCCTCGCCCGCTTCATGCTCGGCCAGATGCTGGGCTACATCGCCGGACAGGTGAGCGGCGGTGCCGTCGGCGAGCATCTGGGCTGGCGCGCCGCCATGTGGATCAGCGCCGGCCTGTTCGCCCTCGGTGCCGCCGTCCTTGTCGCGATGGCTCCCCAGGCGCTGCGCGGCGGAGGCGACAGATCGGCGACCGGTGCTCCCCCGCTGCGCGTCCTGCTGCGCAGGCCGGCGGTCATTGTCGTGCTCGCCCTCGTCATTCCCGAGGGCATCCTCATGTACGGAACCTATGCGCTGATCGCCACCGACCTGCATCTGCGCGCCGGCCTGAGCCTCACCGTCGCCGGCCTGGTGATGGCGATGCTCGGCGTGGGTGGGCTCGTCTATGCGGCAACGGTGAGCCGGCTGCTGGACAGGTTCGGACGGGCCGGCCTCCCCGTGCTCGGCGCCGCGTGTCACGTGGCCGGGCTGGCCATTCTGATCGTGGCACCGGGACTGGTGACCGGACTTGCCGCCTTGTTCCTGCTCGGCATCGGCTTCTACACGGTCCACACCACACTTCAGGCCGAGGCCACGCAGATGATTCCCGAAGCCCGTGGGCTGGCCCTCTCGCTGTTCGCAGGCTGCTTTTTGGCCGGACAGGCGATCGGCGTCGCCTGGGCGGGGTGGACCTTCGACCGGTTCGGCGCGGCGCCGGTCTTCGCGACCAGCGCGTTGCTCTTGCCGGTGGTCGCCTGGCAGATCCATCGCATGGTCCGCGTGGCGCCGCGCTGACGCTGTCGCGCCCTCAGCCCTCACCACGCTCCAGCGCCTGCCGCTCGCCCGCGGCGCGCACCAAAGCGGCGAACCGGTAGAGCCCGTGCACCATCTTGCCGTACGGCATGGTGAGGAACAGGCTCAGCACCACGCCCAGATGCACCGCCAGCAACACGCCCATGGCGGGCGTTGCGCGCAGCACGAGCAGCGCCAGTCCGGTCAGGCCAGAGAGAAACAGCATGGCGATGAAGGCCATCTCCATGCTGCGCGTCGAGGCGTCGTGCAGGGCGGGATCGCGCCGCCGGCGCGCCAGCACCAGCCCGATCGGCCCCGTCACCAGCCCGATGCCGCCGAGCGTGCCGAGCACGACCGGCAGGTCCCACCACGGGTAGGGCGCCTCGCGGCCGAACCCGTAGTGATAGAGGGTCGCGACGCTGGTCGAGGCGACACACAGCATGAAGCCGTAGAACGTCGCGTGGTGCCAGCGGCGGCGCGTGTCGACCGGCTGGTCCTCGGCGGTGAAGCAGCCTGCGCCGCCGCCGTCGAGATAACGCAGGCTCGCCGCATCGCGAACGGCCCGCCACAGCGCCCGCGGATTGGTGGCAAGGCCGGTCGGGGCTCCACTGTCGCGCCAGAAGGCCCGCAGCCCCATCGCCATCGCGACGATGGCGTACAGGAAGGCGCCGCCGAACAGCCAGGCCATCG
>JBMOJG010000681.1:0-2421 GCA_049316925.1 Alsobacter sp.
TCCGGCTGGCTGATCGGCCGCGATCCCGGCCGCACCGAGGCGCCGCTGGTCACCGCCTATGCGCAGGCGGACGGGCCGGCCCTGCACGGCCTGTTCCGCACCGAGGGGCCGCGCGGCCCGGTCAACCAGACGGTACAGCGCCTGTGGTCCGGCGTCTCGGCCCGGTCGGCCGGCGACTCGCCGCGCTTCTTCCCGCGCCTGGCGTCGACCTCCACCGCGGCCAGCGATGCGCCGGCCTCCGGCCTGGCGGCGACCGGCGCGACGCCTGCCAACCTGCCGGGCATCGTCCACGACACCCCGCTGGCGGCCTCCGTGCCGCTGCCGCCGTCGCGGCCCAAGGATCTTCCCCGTGATCTTCCCCGTGACGGGTCACGCGACCTGGCGACGCAGATACCGCCCTCCACCACCGGGACGCTGGCGGAGGGGCCGCGGGCACCACGCGACCGCCGGGTGGCGCGTGGCCAGCCGCTCGACCTGATGGCGTTCCTCAAACCGCGGCGCAGCGAATGATCGTCCGACGTTTCCTCGCCTGGATCGAGACGGCGCCCGTGCCGGCGAGGGCCGCTGCCACCGGTGCGCTGGCGCGTGCCTATCTGTTCTCGCCGATGGCCGAGCAGGAGCGCGCCGATGCCGAGGCGGCGCTGACCTTCCTGCTCGACGACGAGGCGCCCGACGTGCGACGGGCGCTGGCGGAGGCCTTCGCCCATGCGGAGGCGGCGCCGCGGCACCTGCTGATGGCGCTGGCGGCCGACCAGAGCGACATCGCCGCCATCGTTCTGCGCGGCTCCAGCCTGATTTCCGATGCCGAGTTGATCGACCGCGCCGCCACCGGCGACGCGCTGGTGCAGGCCGCCGTGGCGCTGCGCCCCGAGCTGTCGCCGCCGGTGGCGGCGGCGCTGGCCGAGGTCGGTGAGCCCGAAGCGCTGCTGGCGCTGGCCGGCAATCCCGGTGCGGCGCTGCCGGGCTTCTCCATGGCCCGCATGGTCGAGCGCCAGGGCGACGACCCGCGCCTGCGCGAGGCCCTGCTCGGCCGCTCAGATCTGCCGATCGCCGTGCGGCAGAGCCTGATGGCGGCGGCGGCCACCGCGGCCGCAGCCGGCCCGGATGGCGCCACGCCGCGGGCCGAGGTGGCGCGCGAGGCGACCGAGCGGGCGACGCTGGCCCTGGCGTCCGGCTGCGATCCGGTCGCGCTCGTCGAGCTCGTCAGCCATCTCAAGACCAGCGGCCAGCTGACGCCGATGCTGCTGCTGCGCGCGCTCGTCACCGGCGAGCTCAACCTGACGCTGGCGGCGCTCGGGGCGCTGGGCGGTATGCCAGCGCGTCGTGCCGCGGCGCTGGCGGCCGAGCCGCATGGCGGTGGCTTCGCCGCGCTCTACCGCAAGGCCGGACTGCCGCCCGCCTTGTTCGTGCCATTCCGTGCCGCGCTGGAGACCGCTCTGGCGATCATCGCCCGGGAGGGCATCGGCCCCGGACCCTCTCTGGCGCGCCGGATCGTCACTGCGGCGATTGACGCCTGCGCCGAGGCCGGGCAGGACGGCGACAGCCGGCTGGTGCTGACCCTGCGCCGCTTCGAGATGGAGGCCGCGCGCGAGGAGGCGCGCATCGCCGCCCGCGACCTGGTGGCCCAGCGCCCGGCCATTCTGGCGCTGGCCGCGGTGCAGCAGGCACTGCTGCCGGACCTGCGCGCGGACGAGGCCGAGGCGGCGTAGTCACGCCGGCCTCGTCGCGCCCGACGTCAGCGGCGGGCGCGAGCCTGCCCCGCGCCGCCGCCGACATGCTCGATGTCGTTGAGCTGCCAGGACTTGTCGAAATAGGCCTCGGTGGGTCCGTAGAGTCGGAAATAGGGGAACCACCCTTTGCCGGCCGTGGTCTTGATCCAGTTGCCGGCCTCGGCAGGGCGCTTCGGACCAAACCAGACATCGACCGAGCCGTCGGCGTTCTTTGCCAGCTGGGGCCGGCGCGACGACATGTCGGCGGCGCCCTGGTCGGTGACCAGAGGGTAGCGGGTGACATTGTCGTAAAGCGTGATCGACCAGAACTGCTTCACCGGCGGGTTCGGGTTGACGCGCAGGCGGTAGGTCTTGCCGCCGTCGAGCCACCGCCCGGCCTTGTCCTTCGAAGTCTCCAGATAGACCTGGCCGAAGCCGAGGATCCGTCCCTGCATGCCCGTCGACTGGCCGATGGCCTCGTAGAACCATGACCCGCGCTCATCCAGCTGCGTGAAGCCCTTCGCCTCCTGGTCGAGCTCGAACAGGTTCGCATACTCCCACTGCTTGCCGGCATAGACGGTGCTGTTTGCAAATCGCTTGTCGAACGCGATGGTGCGCGCCATCAGCTCCCCGGTCTGGGCGGCCTGCGTCAGGATGGCCTGCTGGCGGGCATCCGGCGCGAAGGGCTTGCCGGGCTCGATGCCGAGCGGCC
>JBMOJG010000682.1:0-2419 GCA_049316925.1 Alsobacter sp.
GCTGAATCGAGTGCGAGTCTAGCGCGCCGCATGGGAAGCATTGGCCGACCCGGCCAGCACCGCGGAGCTGAACCGACCTACCGCCTTAAGGATGCCGTACACGGCGCGGCGCTCCTCATAGGTATTGTTGATCGCACCGCGCTTGGCGATGTAGTAGGACTGCTGCACTTCGAGGAGTTCGAGCAGCGACCGTTTTCCGCCCTTGAACTGCTCCTGGTAGAGCTCACGCGCCTTGGCGCTGTTCTGGACGGCATCGCGAAGATTGGCGGTCTTTGACCGGGCAGAGCCGACGAGCCAGTAGAAATTGCGCAGGTCTGCCTCAATATCCTCTTCCTCACCCTTGAGGCGCATCTCCTCCTGGGTGATGCGGGCAGAGGCCTGTTCGACCTTGCTGGCGTTCAGTCCGCCGTCGTAGAGCCGGTATGTCAGCGAGACCATACCGCGGGCATCCAGCTCGGTACGTCTGGTCTGACCGTTGTAGTGCTTGCCCGCGATCTCGCTGTCGATGCCGACCCGCGGCAGGTTGGCCGACTGGATCGCGTCCCTCTCGGCCCGGGCCGCCTTGACGTTGGTCATGATGCCGAGAATGCGCGGATTGCTGCGCATGACCTCGCCCAGGGCGGCGTCCTTCGAGGGCGGAATCACGGCGGTGAGTTGCGGCGCGGGCAGCAGCCGGTCCGGCTCTGTCCGGGCGAGCCGACGGAATTTGTCGGTTGCGACCTTGAGCTCGTACTCCTGGTCGGCACGCGCCGACTGCGCATCCAGCACCCGCGCTGTCACCCTCTTGATGTCCGCCTGGGTGCCGTTGCCGCTGCGTGCATTCTCCTCGATGAGCGCAGCGATCTGGCGAAGCGCCTGCAGGTTTTCCTCCGACAGACCCAGAAGCTCGCGGCTTTCCTGCACCTTCAGATAGGCCTGCGAGGCGTTGAGGGCGACGTCCTCGGCCACCGCCAAGGTCTTCAAAGCCTGTGCGTCGCGGGTCTTGACGGCCCGGTCGATATCGGACCGGGTTGCGCCCCAGTCCCAAATAAGCTGCTTGGCGCCAACCCCGCTATCGCTGCGCCAGGCACCATAGGCCTGCTTGGTGTCCCAGTAGTCAGATCCCGTCTGGCTTTGGAAGTTGCCGGGCAGCCCCTGCCCGGTGGCGCCACGAAGCTCGATCTGCGGATACAGCGCGGAACGGGACTGGTCGATCGCGGCCTCGTTCTCCCACGTCGTGGCAGCAGCGAGGCCGATCTGCGGATTGTCCTTGAGCGCCAGCCGGACCACCGCCGCGAGGCTCAGCGGCCCGGTCGGCTTGGCGGGCTTGCCTTTCGCCGTGACGGTCAGGTCATTGCCGGTCAAAGCCGTTGTGTCGACCGACTCGCCGGCGAGCCACTTTGGAACGGTGAGGCCGAACCGTTTGGCCGGCACCGGCTGCTCCTTTGCGACGGCCGTCGCCTGGGCCGGATCTGCAGGCCGCGTCTCGGTCGTCGCCGCCTTGATGGCGGCGGCTTCGCGGGCCTTCTCCGCCTCGGCCTTGCGGGCCTCGTCGATCGCGTGAAACGTCGATTCAGGCAGCACCTTGGTGCTGCACGAGGGCGGAATATTGGCTGCGGCGTCTCCCGGGATGCACAGCGATCCGGTCGTCTTCGGTGTCTGACAGGCAGACAGAAGCAAAGCCAGCGCCGTCAGCACCGCCATCGGTGCAGACCAGCGCAGAACCTTGCGGACGGTCGCAGTCAGAGGGACAGGCAACGAAACCCTCGCGCACGCGCCAGCGGCCGTCAGGCCGCCGAACCAGGATCAACAGGGGAGACGGGCCTCCTGGCCCACGGGCGAGCAACACGCACTCATCCCGCATTAACCAAACACCACGGGTATGGTTAAATATCCGTAAAGCTTACGAAACTCGGGGCTTCAGCCTGTCACAGCGCGCCAGATTGGGACGGCCGTGCCGACCGAATCACGGTCCACCTGAGCGACCGCACGCGGCACCCTCTTCTCTCGAGATCCGGGTGTGATGCACCCGGCTGGTCATAGGGCAAAGGGGTCGCCAGGCGGCTCAGGCGGCAGAAAGCGCCAGCAGCGCACGGGCCTCTGCGACGGTGGCCGGACGGCCGCCATGCCGGGCGACCTGATCGGCGGCAATGCCGACGAGCTCGGCATTGCTCGCGGCGAGCCGGTCCCGACTGACACGGACATTGTCCTCGAGCCCCGTGCGGACGTGGCCGCCGAGCCCGAGCGACCAGTCGGCGACAACGGTCTGGTTGCGGCCAATGCCGGCCGCCGTGAATGTCGCCTGCGGAAACAGCCGCATCGTCTCGCCATGCAGAATGTCGAGAATGTGCCGCTCCGCCGGCAGGGCGTTCTTGACGCCGAGCACGAACTGGATGTGCGGGCGCTCGTCGATCAGGCCCCGGTCGGCCAGTGCCCGGGC
>JBMOJG010000683.1:0-2418 GCA_049316925.1 Alsobacter sp.
GCGGATCGGCTCGGCCGCCTGCAGGATTGCCTTGCCGCGGAAGAAGTCGAGCGCGTGGAACGACCCCACCCGCGGCCGCACCAGCACGGCTGGCCGGCGCGCCCGCAGCTTCTGCTCGACAATGGCACCCTGCATGATCTGGGCGGCACCGAGCAGCGACTCGAACGGCTCGGGCGTGTCACCATCATCGGAGGCCGGCCCGCCGGTCACGTCGACGGCGATCACCAGCGCGTCGTCCGGCAGCAGGTCGAACGGCAGCGGGTTGACGGCGCCGCCATCCACATAGACCCGGCCATTGGCCAGCACCGGCCGCACCAGCCCGGGGATCGCCATCGAGGCGGCGACGCCGGTGACCAGCGGTCCGCGGTCGAACACCGCCTCGCAGCGGGCGTGGTAGTCCGTCGCCACCGCCGAGAACGGGATGGCGAGATCACCAAACAGGTCCGGCACCGCCTCGGGCCAGAACAGGTCCAGCACCTTCTCGCCGTCGACCAGCACCGGGTTGCCGACGCCGCGGGCAAACAGGTCCGACATCTTGCCGACGCGCGCCTGCAGCAGCCGTGCCAGCACCTTGGTGCGGTCCTTCAGCACTGCCAGCGCATGGGTACGCAGCGCCGTGCCCGATACGCCAGCCGCATAGGCCGCGCCGATGATCGCCCCCATCGAGGTGCCGATGATGTGCGCAGGCCGGATGCCAATCTCGTCCAGCGCCTCGAGCGCGACGATATGGGCGAGGCCGCGCGCCCCGCCGCCGCCCAGCGCGAGCGCGATCGGTCGGTCAGGCTTCATGTCCTCGCGGATTTGCAGCATGGCCTCACTGTAGACCGATGCGGCCGCAGCCGGAACCCGTCGGCGTGCCGCAACGGATCCTACCCGTCAGCGCCGCGTCACGAGCCGGGCGCGGGCGGCGTCGAGGCCGATCGCCGCCAGCCCGGCTGCGAGGCCCCAGAACGCCGATCCGATGCCGCCCATGGCGAAGCCCGACGCCGTCACCGCCAGCGTCAGCCCGGCGGCAAAACGCGTCTGCTCCTGCGCCATGGCGGCGCCGAGCGAGCCGACCAGCGGCCCCATCAGGGCGACGCCCGCCACCGTCCTGACGAGATCGCCCGGCAGCGCCGCGAACAGCGCCACCAGCGAGGCTCCGAAGGCGGCCAGCACAACGTAGATGACGCCCAGCGCCGGTCCGGTGAGCCAGCGCTTCGCCGGGTCGGGATGTGCGTCCGGCCCGGTGCACAGCGCCGCCGTGATCGCCGCCATGTTGTTGGTGTGCGCCCCGACCAGCGCCGAGGCGGCGCTGGCCAGCCCCGTCACCGTCAGGATCGACCGCACCGGCACCGGATAGCCGGCGGCCTTCAGCACGGCGAAGCCCGGCAGGTTCTGCGACGCCATGGTGACGAGATAGAGCGGCACGCCGAGCCCGATCAGCACCGCAGGCTCGAAGCGCGGCACGACGAGCGCCAGCTGCGACAGGCCGATGCCTGCCGGCAGCGGGCCGACCAGCCCCTGCGCGAAGGCGAGAGCCACACCGGCCACCAGCACCACCAGCACCGCCCCCATCGGGCTGGCCAGGCGGATGACGAGAAACAGCGCCACCAGCGGCAGCACCAGCCAGGGCGAGGTCTGGGCGCTCTCGAAGACCGCCAGCACGAAGCGCAGCAGCACGCCCGCCAGCATCGCCGACGCCACTGCGGTCGGGATGCGGGCAACCAGCTCGCCGATCGGCTTTACCGCCGCGGTGACGAGGATCATCCCCGCCGCCAGCAGGAACGCACCGGACGCCGCCTCGATGCCGACCGGCAACGTTGACGCGGCGATCAGCGCCGCTCCCGGCGTCGACCACGCGGTGACGATCGGCGCCCTGTGGCGCAGGCTGAGGATTGTGCTGGTCGCCGCCACGGCAAGGCAGATGCCTGTGACCCAGGAGGCGGTCTGCGCTGCGTCGGCCCCGGCCGCCCGCGCCGCTGATACGATCAGCGCCAGCGTGCCGCCGAAGCCAACCAGCGCGGCGACCAGTGCCGAGGCCACAATCGACAGGCGCATGCTCAGGCCGTCAGAAACGGCAGCAGCGCGGCGAGCGTCGCCTGCGGGTTCTCCTCGGCGACGAAATGCCCGGCATCGACCGCCACCCCAGTCGCCTGCGGCGCAAGGCCGGCATACCAGGTATCGAGCGGGCTGGACCCGGCGGCCGGGATGCCGGCGGCGCCCCACACCACATGGGTCGGGCACAGGATCCGGGTTCCGGCGGAGAGATCCGCACGGTCCTGCGCCGGGTCGACGGTGGCGCCGGCGCGGTAGTCCTCGCAGGTGGCGTGGATGCGGTCGGGATTGTTGAAGAACGCCCGGTAGTGCGCCAGCGCCCGCGGGTCGAAGCCCGACAGGTCCTTGGCCTTGGTCCAGCTCGCCAGCGTGTGGTCGAGC
>JBMOJG010000684.1:0-2410 GCA_049316925.1 Alsobacter sp.
TCGAGGCCTTCGCCGCGGCCACCGGCCGGCTGCCGGACTATCTCGACGGCCACCAGCACGTGCACGTACTGCCCGGCGTCCGCGGCGCCCTGTTCCGGGCGGTGGAGAGGCACTGGCCGGCGGGGACGCCGCGCCCCTGGGTGCGCGATCCGTTCGAGACGCCCGGCGCCATCGTGGCGCGCGGGGTCGCCACCGCCAAGGCGGGAGTCATCGCCGGCCTGTCGGTCGGTTTCGGCCGCAGCCTGGCGGGTCGCGGGCTCGCCGCCAACCGCGGCTTTGCCGGCGTATCGCCCTTTGATCCAGGGCGCGATTTCGCCACCGACTTTCGCCGGTTTCTGCTGGCGCCGGGGCCGGCCCACCTGGTGATGGTGCATCCCGGCGGCCCCGACGATCCCGAGCTCGCGCGCCTTGATCCCGTCGTCGCGACCCGTCCGCAGGAGTTGGCCTACCTGTCGGGGGCGCGCATGCCGGAGGACCTCGCGGAAGCACGGATGCGCATCGTCCGGCTGGCCGGGCTCACCTGAAGCTCGGCATTGGTGAACCCGGTCTTGGGCGCGCCTTGTCAGCGTGACACATCGACCCTCAAGACGTCTGGCGTCCCGTGATCCCTGCCGAGCATCGCTTCGTGCGGACCTGTCGGCTGGCGGTTGCCGGCGCGCTGGCGCTGTCGGTTCCCGGCATCGTCATGGGCACGACGCAATGGCTCGGCCGAGGCCCGGTCGAGGCGGTGTTCACGGCCAAGAGCCGGATCCTGGCCGACGCCATGGTGCCGGGGCTGGCCTAAACGCTGAAGAGTCCGGATGCGGAGGCCGTCCCCGGTGTCCTGCACGGTCTCGATGTCGATGCCGATGTCCGATCAGCCTCCCTTGTTGACGCGGCTGGCAGGATCGTGGCTGCATTTTTGTCACTGCAGCACCTCACCAGCCGGCGCCGAAACAGCCGGACAGGACGATGCGACGGTTGCGGTTGCGGTCGCGGTTCCGGCTCCGTCCGCGGCGCCGGCAACGCTCACGGTGCGCTTCTCATCGGCTGCCATCGACGCAGCCGTGTGGCGGTCGACTCTGTGGGCCGGGCTCGCCGGCCTCTGTGCGGCGCATGTGCTGGCGGGCAGTCTGGCGCTGGCCGCCGGCCGCGCCTGGCAACCGCTGCGACATGAGACTGCTCGACGCGGCGGACGTTGGAACGCACCAGTGTGCCTCCCAGGTCAACCAGGCGGCCATGGACGCAGCCGAACAGGTGCGCCTCCTGCACGCGTCGGTCGATGTCTTTCTGGCGCGGGTGTCGGCAGCCTGACCGGTGGCGGCGCGCTGCTGCGGGCCGCTCAATCGCCACGCGGCAGTGCGCGCAGCAAAAAGGCCTCCGGATCGCTCCGGAGGCCCTGAGTCGGTAGCAAGTGTGAGGCTTACGCGGCGGCGTGCAGCGCGGCCACGTGCTCCCAGTTCACCAGATTGTCGATGAAGGCCTTGAGGTAGTCGGGACGACGGTTGCGGTAGTCGATGTAGTAGGAGTGCTCCCACACGTCGACGCCGAGGATCGGCGTGGCTCCGTGCACCAGCGGGCTCTCGCCGTTCGGCGTCTTCATCGTCACGACCTTGCCGTCCTTGACGGCGAGCCAGCCCCAGCCCGAGCCGAACTGCGTCGTGCCGGCGGCGATGAACTCCTCCTTCATCTTGTCGACCGACCCGAAGGATTCGATCACCGCCTTCTCGAGCGTGCCCGGCAGGCTGCCGCCACCATTCGGCTTCATCCACTGCCAGAAATGCAGGTGGTTGTAGTGCTGGCCGGCATTGTTGAAGAGACCGGCATTCTTGCCGAACGAGCCCTTGACGATGGCTTCGAGCGACTGGCCTTCCCACTCGGTGCCCTTGAGCAGGTTGTTGCCGTTGTTCACATAGGCCAGGTGATGCTTGTCGTGGTGGTACTCCAGCGTCTCGCGCGACATGAAGGGCTGAAGCGCGTCGTGCGCGTAGGGCAGGTCGGGGAGCGTGAAGGACATGGAGCGTCTCCTGGGTGTGGCCGGCGGGGCCGTGCGCCGGGCCCGCGTCGGGGGAACTTAGGCAGCAGTGCCGCCAGCTTCAACGGCTTACGGTCGGAATGGCTGCATTCCAAGCTGTTGATCGGGCGTCGGGGATGATCCGTGCCGATTTGGCATGACGCCCGTCTGACACTAGTGTGCCGCCGCAATTGCTGTCGAGCCAAGGCGTCCGATGATCGTCCTCCTCCATTGCGTCGCGGTGCTGCTGGTGCTCGGGGGCGCCGCGGCGGCCCTGTATGGCGCGGACACCATCCGCAACGAGAGCGGCGCGGCCTGGTTGCAGGCCGGGGCTGTCTGGGCGGCGTCGGGCTTCGTGCTGACGGCCCTCGCTGCCATTCTCGGCGAACTGCGCCGGATCCGCCGCAGCCTCGCCGA
>JBMOJG010000685.1:0-2407 GCA_049316925.1 Alsobacter sp.
TGCGGCGGATGAGACGCTCGCCTCGCCGCTGCGTCGCGTCGACCCGATCGCTGCGATGCTGACAGCCCAGCGCTTCGTTCCGCTGCGCAAGCCCTGATCGGCTGTCCCTTGCCGATCCATCGTTGATTTCCAACCGGCGGCTAAGCATGGTGTCGGCACCATGGATCTGCGTCGGCTGCTTCCAGCTTTTCGGTCCCGCTTCGGCCGCACGGCACTGACCGCTCTGGCGGTCGTGTGCGGCCTGCTGGCGTTTGATCCAACTGCAAGGGCCCAGGGACAGCCGTTCCAGTCGACGGCGCCGTTTGCGGTCCTGCTCGATTCCGATACCGGCGCGGTGCTCTACGAGAAGGCCGCGGACGACCTGATGGTTCCGGCCAGCATGGCCAAGCTGATGACGATTGAGGTGCTGTTCAACGAAATGGCGCAGGGCCGGGTCCGTCCCGATGACGAGTTTGTCATTTCCGAGAGCGCCTGGCGGCGGGGCGGCGGCGTCTCGGGCGGGTCGACGATGTTCGCCGTGCTCAACAGTCGCGTGAAGGTTTCCGACCTAATCCTTGGAATGACAGTACAATCCGGGAATGACGCTGCCATCGCAGTTGCTGAAGCGGTGGCCGGCAGCGAGGGCGCGTTTGCAACCCGGATGACGGCGCGGGCCCGCGAGCTCGGTCTGCGCAAGTCGACCTTCACCAACGCAACCGGCATGGGCGATCCTGACCAGAAGGTCACCGCGCGCGAACTGGCGCAGCTCGCCAACCACATCGTCCGGAGTTACCCGGAGCTCTACAAGGCATTCGGGCAGCGCGAGTTCACCTGGAACAAGATCCGCCAGCAGAACCGCAACCCACTGCTGACGATGGATATCGGCGCAGACGGGCTGAAGACCGGAAACATCACTGAATCAGGGTTCGGGCTGGTCGGCTCCGCCGTCCAGAACGGGCAGAGACTGATTGTCGTGGTGAACGGGCTGAAGACCGGGAAGGACCGCGCCGACGAGGCGCGCCGGCTTCTCACCTGGGGTTTCCGCTCGTTTGAATCGCGCGAGATCTTCGCGGCCGGAGCCGTGATCGCCGACGCAAGGGTGTTTGGTGGCGAGCCTGGCAGTGTCAACCTCGTCGCCAAGGGACCCGTGCGGGTGCTTGTCCCACGGGGCAGCAGCGAGCGGCTTTTGGCGCGCGTGGTCTACCGCGGACCGCTGCGCCCGCCGGTGGCCGCTGGCCAGGCGGTTGGCCGCCTGCATGTCACCCGCGGCGACACGAAGGTGCTCGATATGCCGCTTTTTGCCGAGACGGACGCCCAGCCGGGACCGCTGGCACGCAGGGCACTGGACGCTGCCACGGAGCTTGTTGTCGGGCTGTTCCGCTCGACCTTCCAGAAGTCGGGCTCATGACGACGGTCCGGCGTGGGCGTTTCATTACGCTTGAGGGCGGGGAGGGGGCCGGCAAGTCGACGCAGCAGCGCCGGCTCGCTGCGCGGCTCGAGGCGGCCGGGCTTCGTGTGGTTGCCACACGCGAGCCGGGTGGATCGCCACGCGCCGAGGAGATCCGCACCCTGGTGCTGTCGGGCGCCGCCGAGCGGCTGGGGCCGACCGCCGAGGCGCTGCTGTTTGCCGCAGCCCGGGCCGACCACCTCGACAAGACGATCCGTCCCGCTCTGGCCCGCGGCGACTGGGTGGTTTGCGACCGCTTTGCCGACTCGACCCGGGCCTACCAGGGGGCGGCAGGCGGTATCGACCCGCATGTGGTGCAGGCGCTGGAGCGCATCGTCGTCGGGGACACAAGGCCGGATCTGACGCTGGTGCTCGACCTGCCGGTCGAGACCGGGCTGGCGCGGGCCCACGCCCGGCGCGGCTCGGGGGGAGTCGACCGGTTCGAGGGGGAGCCGCGGGCCTTTCACGAGGCCCTGCGGCGGGCCTTCACCGCCATTGCGGCGCGCGAGCCGGAGCGCTGCGTGCTGATCGACGCGGGCGGTGCCGAAGATGTTGTCGCCGCCGCGGTGTGGACGGCGGTGGCCGGCCGCCTCGGTCTGGCCTGAGGGCGGCCGCGCATGGCCCGTGACGACGGAACGCCCGAAGCCGACCGCCTGGAAGGGGTCGCGCATCCACGCGAGGCCGATGCGCTGATCGGGCAGGACGCGGCCGAGGCCGCGTTCCTCGACGCCTATCGGGGCGGCCGGTTCCCGCATGCCTGGATCCTCTGCGGGCCGGAGGGCGTCGGCAAGGCGACATTCGCCTACCGGGCGGCGCGCTTCGTGCTCGCCCATCCGGATCCCACGTCTTCAGCCGTCGCGATGGCAACGACCCTCGCCGTGCCGCACGACCATCCGGTGGCGCAGCGCGTGCGCGCCCAGGCCCACACCAGCCTGTTCGTGGTGCGGCGGCAGATGAGTGCCGACAAGGCGACGATGCCGA
>JBMOJG010000686.1:0-2402 GCA_049316925.1 Alsobacter sp.
CGGCGCGCGCGTCGAGATAGGGTGGGTTGGTCAGCACAAGGTCGGCCGAGGCCGGCTCCAGTCCCGCCTGCCGGCGCACACGCCTGTCGGCCAGAACGTCGGCGACGATGACCGCCGCCCGCGCTTCGAGGCCGTTCGCCACGATGTTGGCGGCTGCCAGGGCTGCGGTGGCCTGATCGATCTCCACGAGCCGGACGCTGGACGTCCGATGCAGGGCCGCCACTGCGAGCCCCACGGCGCCCACGCCGGCGCCGAGGTCGACGCACAGCCCTTCGAAACCGGCGGGCGCCGCCGCGGCGAGAAGCGCCGCATCCGTCCCGACGCGGTGGCCGGCGGGAGCCTGCTGCAGCCGCAGCCGTCCCCCGAGCCAGGCGTGACCCTCAGGCTCATTCATCGGCACCAACCGGTTCAAGCTCGGCTTCCAGCCCGGCATCGACGAGCAGGCCGCGCGCCTGGCGCATCCAGTCGACCGGCACAAGGATGCGGCGGGGGAAGATGCCGATCGAGCCCTCGATGGACGAAAAATACGTGTCGGCGACGAAAACCGGCACGTCCGCCTGCTCCAGAATCGACTGGACAAGCGAGATGAGGACAATGTCGTTGGTTCGGACGATCGCGCGCATGCTCCAGTCTGGCCCGCTGTGACGGCAGGCTGCAAGCTGCAGTCCAGACAGCTGGCGTTCCGCGTCAAAAGTGCAGGTTGCCTGTCTGCACCCCGGCGTGGCAGTTTGCGGCGGCTTAAGGCCAACCGGGACCAGAAAAAGAGGCGTTTCACGTGGGTGTGGTCGTACCGATGGACGGCAAGCCGTCCGCGGCTCCTAGCATCGAGCCGCTCGTCAACCTGACCGCCCCCGCCATGGAGCGCGTGAACACCCTGATCCTGTCGCGGGTCGGCTCGGACGTGATGCTGATCCCCGAGATCGCCCGGCACCTGATCAATTCCGGCGGCAAGCGCCTGCGGCCGATGCTGACGCTGGCGACGGCCAGCATGTCCGGCTATTCAGGCGAGGGGGACACCCGGCTCGCGGCTGCCGTGGAGTTCATGCACACCGCCACCCTGCTGCATGACGACGTGGTCGACGGCAGCGAGATGCGCCGCGGGCGGCTGGCCGCGCGGATGCTGTGGGGCAACGAGGCCAGCGTGCTGGTGGGCGACTTCCTGCTCGGGCAGGCCTTCAAGATGATGGTCGAGGTGGGGTCTCTACAGGCGCTTGACGTGCTGTCGACCGCCGCTGCCGTCATCGCCGAGGGCGAGGTGATGCAGCTCGCCGCCGCCAAGAACACCGAGACCACCGAGGACGAGTATCTGGCCGTGGTGCGGGCCAAGACAGCGGCGCTGTTTGCCGCTGCCTGCGAGGTCGGTCCGATCATCGCCGGAAGGCCGAAAGCCGAGCAGGCCGCCTGCCGCAGCTACGGCGCCAATCTGGGCATCGCCTTCCAGCTCGTCGACGATGCGCTGGACTATGGCGGCATGAGCGCCAAGCTCGGCAAGAAGGTCGGCGACGATTTCCGCGAGGGCAAGATCACCCTGCCGGTGGTGCTGGCCTTCCGGCGCGGCAGCGAGGCCGACCGCGCCTTCTGGCGCGCGGCACTGGAGCAGGGCGAGACCGGTGACGCCGCGCTGGAACAGGCGATCGGCATCATGCGCAAGCACCGCACGATCGAGGACACGATCGAGCGGGCGCGCCACTACGGCGCCATGGCGCGCGATGCGCTTGCGCTGTTCCCCGACGGGGCGATGAAGGCCGCCATGCTGGAAACGGTCGATTTCTGCATCGCCCGCAGCCACTGAACGCCATCAGCGCAGCATCGTCGACCTGATCCACCAGTGCCGGGCACCGCCGCGAATCAACCGCGCCGCTGCCGCGGCGGCGGCGCAATCGTCGTAGATCCCGAAGCAGGTGGCGCCGGAGCCCGACATGCGGGCGAGGCGGCACCCCGGCGTTGCCTGCAGCGCCGCGAGCACGTCCGCCACAACCGGCGCGACGGAGAGGGCGGGCGGCTGCAGATCGTTTCGGGTGGCGGCGAGCCAGGCCAGCAGCACCGCGCGGCCAGGCGCCTGCGGCAGCGGCGGCAAGGGCGTCCCGAACTCCTGCCCGCGCGCCAAGCCCAGACGGGCGAAGACCGGCGGGGTGGCCACAGGCACGCCCGGATTGACGAGCACGGTGAAGAGCGGCGGCAGGCGCAGCGGCGGGCCGATGGTCTCCCCTGCCCCCTGCATCAGCCGCGCGCAGGGAAACAGGCACACCGGCACGTCGGCCCCCGTGGCCCTTGCCGCGGCGCGCACCCGCGGGTCGGCGGGGTCAAGCCCGTTCAGCGTCGCGACAAGCCGCAGGGCCGCGGCGGCGTCCGACGAGCCTCCACCAATGCCGGCGGCCACGGGCAGGCGCTTGACCAGGTGG
>JBMOJG010000687.1:0-2399 GCA_049316925.1 Alsobacter sp.
CGGCGGCGCGAGGCCGACCTCGCCATCCAGATGATCTTCCAGGACCCGATGGCGTCGCTCAACCCGCGGATGCGGGTGGAGGAGATCGTCGGCGAGGCACCGGAGGTGCACGGGCTGGTGACCGCGGCGCGGCGGCGCGACTATGTCGCCGAGATGCTCGACCGCGTCGGCCTCGACCCGGCCGTGATGGGGCGCTACCCGCACCAGTTCTCGGGTGGCCAGCGGGCCCGCATCGGGATAGCCCGGGCGCTCGCCGTGCAGCCCAAGGTGCTGGTCTGCGACGAGGCCGTGGCAGCGCTCGACGTCTCGATCCAGGCTCAGGTGCTGAACCTGTTCATGCAGCTGCGGCGTGACCTCGACCTGACCTACCTGTTCGTGTCGCACGATCTCGGCGTCGTCGAGCACATCGCCGACCGGGTGGCGGTGATGTATCTCGGGCGCATCGTCGAGCTGGCGCCGGCCGAGGCGCTGTTCACACGGCCGAACCACCCCTACACGCGCGCGCTGCTCGCCGAGGTGCCGCGGCTGGACGTTCGCAAGCGCCGCTTCACCGCCCTGAAGGGCGAGATCCCCTCGCCGCTGCATCCGCCCGCCGGCTGCCACTTCCACCCGCGCTGCCCTCAGGCGATGCCGGCCTGCCTCGAGGGCCGGCCGCCACTGCGCGAGATCGGACCCGGCCACACCAGCGCCTGCCGGCTGAACGAGATGGCGGCGGCGTGACGCCTGGGCCAGTCCGAACCGCCTAGCGACCCATCACCCAGTGCGGCAACGCTGTTGTCAGCGGCGGCCAGACGGTGATGGCGACCAGCGTCAGCAACAGCGGGACCAGCCAGGGCAGGACGGCGCGCGACATCGCCTCGAAACTGATTCCGGCGATCTTCGAGGTCACGAACAGCACCACGCCGATCGGTGGATGGATCGTGCCGAGGATCAGGTTGAAGACGAACATCAGCCCGAAATGCAGCGGATCGATCCCGTAAGCGATCGAGGCCGGCACGAGGATCGGGATCAGGATCAGCATCGCCGCCAGCACCTCCATAAAGCAGCCGACGGCCAGCAGAATGAGGTTGCAGACGAACAGGAACATCAGCGGGCTGGAGATGTTGTCGACGATCAGCGGTGCCAAGGTCTGCGGTACACGCGAGATCGACATGCACCAGCCCAGCGCGCCGGCGCACATCACCAGCGCAAACACGACGCCGCTCGTCTCCACCGTGTCGACGATGATCTTGGGCAGTTCGCGCAGGTCGAAGTCGCGATAGACGACGAGGCCGAGGAACAGGGCGTAGCAGGCGGCCACCGCTGCGGCTTCGGTGGCGGTGAAATAGCCGCTCATCATGCCGCCGAACAGAACGACCGGCGCCATCAGCGCCCAGAATGCGGCCAGGAACGCCTTCCATACCCCGATGATGCCAGGGAACTTGTGGCGCGGCAGGTTGCGCCGGCGGGCGACGACCGTGACCATCGCCATCAGCGAGGCGGCCATCAGCAGGCCCGGCACCACGCCTGCCAGGAACAGCCCGCCGATGGAGACATCGGCGGTGACCCCGTAGATGACCATCGGCAGGCTGGGGGGGATGATCGGCCCGATGGTGGCCGAGGCTGCGGTGATCGCGGCTGCCGTCTCGGCGTCGTATCCCTCGTCCTTCATCGCCTTGATCTCGATCGTGCCGACGCCGGCCGCGTCGGCGACGGCCGATCCCGACATGCCCGAGAAGATGACGCTGGCGATGATGTTGGCGTGGCACAGGCCGCCGCGCATCCAGCCGACGACAGCGGTGGCGAAATCGAAGATCCGCTGGGTGATGCCGGCCGAGTTCAGGATGTTGCCCATCAGGATGAACAGCGGCGCCGCCAAAAGCGGGAAGGAGTTGGCCGTCTGGGCGATCTTCTGCGCCACGATGGAATCCGACATGCCGCCGAAGATCGTGAAGGCGAAGGCGGCCAGGCCCATGGAGGCGAACAGCGGAAAGCCCACCATGATGGCGGCGAGCCAGACCACGACGATCTGCGTCATCAGGGCAATCATTCCACCCTCCCCTCGTCGGCAGATGGCAGCGGCCCCGACCGGGTCGCGGCGATCCAGATCTCGCCGGCCGCCTGAAGAGCGTCGGTGATCCCGCACAGCACGATCGGCAGATAGAGCCAGGCGATCGAGATCGGCACCGAGGTGGCCTCGAGATCGGCATTGCGCTGGACGAGCTCCAGCCCGCGGGTTGCAAGCAACGCCCCGAACACAAACACCATGAGTTGCATCACCGCCTCGGCGGCGCGCCGCCAGCGGTCGGGCAACCGGTCGACGAGGAACAGGATGCGGATGTGGCCGCGGCGCCGCGTCGCCAGCATCCAGCCGAGCGCGGCAACCCAGACGAGCAGCAGGCGGGCCATCTCGACCGCCT
>JBMOJG010000688.1:0-2391 GCA_049316925.1 Alsobacter sp.
CGCATGCGCCACTCCTCCTGTTCAGCCGAACGCGGCCGGCTTGCGATCCCTGTAGACCTTGAAGCTGTCTCCGAGCCGCATCGACGGATGGGCGCGGTCATACTGAGGGGGAAAGAAGACCTCGGCGCCGAGGGCCTCGGCGGCGTGCCAAGGCCAGCGCGGGTCGTAGAGCATGCCGCGGGCGAGCGCGACCAGGTTGGCACGACCCGAGGCCACCACGCTCTCCGCGTCGGCAGGCGTTGTGATGAGCCCCACGGCCATCGTGGGGATGCCCACCTCGCGATGGATTCGTTCTGCATAGGGTACCTGATAGAGCGGGCTCACCTTGATGTGCTGCTCCGGCGTGGTGCCGCCCGCCGAGGCGCAGATCACGTCGCAGCCACGCGCCTTGAGCTCCCGGCAGAAGGAGGTCGTCTCTTCCTCAGTCCAACCCCCATCAGCCCAGTCGGTGGCGGAGACGCGGACACCCATGGGCTTTTCGTCCGGCCAGGCGGCTCGCATGACTTCGAAAATCTCGAGAGGGAAGCGCATTCGGCCCGCAGTGTCGCCGCCAAATGCGTCGTTGCGACGGTTGGCGATCGGCGACAGGAAGTTGTGCAGGAGATAACCGTGGGCGGCGTGTACCTCGATGAAATCAAAGCCGGCGGCATGGGCCCGCCGGGTCGCCTCGGCGAAAGCGAGCTTCACGTCTGCGAGCCCGACCGCATCGAGCGCCTGGGGAACATTGCGGCCGGGATATGGCTCGGAGGAGGGGGCCACGATGTCCCACCCGCCCTGCACCGGTGCCTGAGGCTTCTGCCCCTCCCAGGAAGTGCCAACCGAGCCCTTGCGGCCGGAATGGCCCAGTTGGATGCCGATCTTCGAGCCACCGTAGCGCCGGAAGAAGCCGATGATACGAGCGAATGCTTCTGCCTGGGCGTCGTTCCACAGCCCGAGGCAGCCCCGGCTCACCCGGCCTCGCGGCTCGACGGCCACGGCCTCGGTGATGACGAGGCCCGCGCCAGAGACTGCGAATTGGCCGAGGTGCATCAGATGCCAGTCGGCGGCGATGCCGTCATCGGCGGAATGCTGCCCCATCGGCGACACGACAATGCGATTGTCGAGTGTGAGCCCGCGGAGTTGGTAGGGTGTGAAGAGGACGGGTGCAGCCAAGGGCGCGCCTCCTAGGACGATAGTTGGACGATGCGACGCCGATCTGTAAGCTGTCAACAGTTGAACATCGCTGGGGGCTGATGCATCGTGCCGTCGCACCCGTGTCGTTTCCGGAGCTATGCACTTGCCCGTCTTTGCCGCCGAAGCCCTACGACTGTGGCTGATCGCCGTCTTCTCCACCTGCGGCGTGGCTGAGGACCAGGCCGCGCTGACCTCGGGCCACCTGGTCCGTGCCAACCTGCGCGGGGTAGACACCCATGGCATGCTCCGGGTGCCTGCCTACGTGAAGATGCTGCGCGCCGGTGCGACCAACACGTCACCGCGCATGACATGCGAGGACCGGGGCGGGATGCTTGTCGTGGACGCCGACGGGGCGCTCGGGCAAGTCGGCGGCAGCTTCGCGCTGCGCCAGGCCATTGCGACCGGCAAGACACGCGGGCTTGTCGGCGTTTCGATCCGCAATGTCGGGCATCTTGGGGCGCTGGGCCTGTTCCTGGAGGAGGCGGCCGTGGCCGGCTTCGCCGGAATGATGATGCAGAACGGCCCGCCCATCATGGGCCTTCCCGGCAGCGCACGCAGCGCCATCGGCAACAATCCGCTCGCCTTCTCTGCCCCCGTGCGCGGCGGACCGCCTCTCGTTTTCGACATGGCGGCCAGCGAGGTCGCCTTCGGCCGCATCATGGATCATGCCCGGACCGGCACTCCCCTGCAGCCGGGATGGGCGCTGGACTCGGCGGGGCGTCCGACGACCGACGCGACGGCGGCGCTGCGTGGCATGCTTCTGCCGGCGGGCGGCTACAAGGGGATCGGCCTCGCCATGCTTGTCGAAACCTTCGCCGGCAGCCTCACGGGGCTGCACGCGGCGGCAAGTGTCGCGCCGGGGCAGCAACTCCCCTCCCGCTTCGGCGCGATGCTCTTGCTCGTGAACCCGGAAATTGTAGTCGGGCGGGAAATCTTCGACACCCACCTCGGGGAGTGGCTCGCGCATTACAAAGGCTCGTCCGGCGAAGCGCGCTATCCTGGGGAGAAGACGGCGCAGATGGAAGGCGAGCGTGCTGCGGCAGGGATTCCCCTGCCGGACGCGGTTGTCACCGATCTTCGCAGGACTGGCAGTGAGGTCGGCGTGCCTATGCCGGGGCCGTTAGTGTGAGTGCCGCACTGGAGCCGGCTGGTGGATCGCGGGAGGCCGCATGGGCGACCCTAGCCGCACGCTTTGGCGAGCGGTTCTCCCGGGCCGAG
>JBMOJG010000689.1:0-2389 GCA_049316925.1 Alsobacter sp.
GGCACGTCCCGTCGCGCTGCCCGCCTGCGCCACCTCGCAGGCCCGCAACAGCAGCCGCACGGCGATCTCTTCGGGCAGCGCCGCAAAGCCCGGATCCAGAACGAAGCCGTCTCCCTTTTGGCGGGCCAGCCGGGCGAACGCATCGCTGGCCGCCGAAGCCAGCGCCGCCTCGGCGCGCGCCGCCCGCTGCGCCAGGCGCAGCAGCCGGTCCCGGTCCAGCCCCTCGGCGGCCAGCAGCGGCATCAGCCGCCGCAGCCGGCCGCGGGCGAAGCGCAGGCTGGAATTGCCCGGATCATCGACCGGCTGAAGGCCGGCCGCTTCGACAGTGGCCACAAGCCGCGCCTTGGGGATGTCGAGCAGGGGCCGCAGCAGCAAAAGCCCGCCGAGCGGCCGCGCCGGCCGCATGCCGGCAAGGCCAGCCGGGCCCGATCCCGCCAGCAGCCGCATCAGAACCGTTTCGGCCTGGTCGTCTGCCTGATGGCCGGTGACGATCGCCCCGGCGCCAGTCGCTTGCGCATGCGTGGCCAGCAGGGCATAGCGCGCCTCTCGCGCCGTGCGCTGCACGCCGGTGACCGGCTTCGGCCCGGCCCAGACCAGCACGGTGTGCGGCAAGAGAAGGCCGTCCGCCAGGCGACCGACGATAGCAGCCTCACCGGCGGACTCCGGGCGCAGGGCATGGTCCACGGTCGCGACGAAGAGGCCGCGCGCATCGGGCGTCGCCCGCGCCCAACGCGCCGCCAGAAGCAGCAGAGCCAGCGAATCCGGGCCACCCGAGACCGCCAGCACCACGGACGGAAAGGCGCGAAGCGGCGCCAGCAGACCAGCAGCCTCGTCCTCGCTGATCGGGTCCGCGGCGCCGTCAGCCGTCATCGGCTCAGCAATTGCCGCGCTTCTGCTCGCGCTCGACTCCGGCGCGCAGATCGGCCGACGCGTCCGGGTATTTACGCCCGACCTCGGCCAGGGTCGCACAGGCCTGCTCCGGCTGGCCCATGCCGCGCAGCGACACGGCCAGTTTCAGCATGCTGTCGGGCGCAATGCGCGAATTGCCGTAGCTGCGGTAGATCTTCAGATACTGCTCGACCGCATCGGTGTAGCGCTGCCGACGCAGATAGGTCTCGCCGAGCCAGTAGGTGGCGGTGGCGACCATCCGGTCGCGCGGCCACGCCTGCAGATACTGGCGGAACGCCATTTCCGACTGCTCGTACTGGCGCTGCAGCAGCAGCCCGTAGGCAAGGTCGTAGTCATCCTTGGCGACACCCGTCCCGCCCAGCGAGGCAGTGGCGCCGGCCGGCGGCAGCGGACGCCCCGGTACCGGACCACCCGGAAGGGCACCAGCCGGCAGGCCGGGGGCGGACAAGCCTGCACCCGGGCCAACGGCGGCCGGCAAACCGGGCGGCGGCAGGCCGTCGCCACCCGACCGCATGCCCTGCAGGTCGAGCGGTGCACCGGGATCCTCGCCATCACCGATGATTCCGATGCTGGCCATGCGCCCCTGCGGCGGCAGGCCGCCGCCGCGCAACGGAGCGCTGCCACTCGCGTCCAGCGGGACGCCAAGCTGTCGCGGCGTGCCTGGCGCGCCCGGCTGCAGGGATGGATCGAACGCATCACTGCGCGCCGGCCGCGGCGGCCGGCCTGCCGTCGCCGGTGTCGCACCGCCGGCGGGCGCGGCAGCCGACGCCGGGACGGCCGGCTGCGTCGGCGGCACTGGTCCGCCCTGCGCCGCCGGCCCAGGCGCGCCGCCCTTGCCGCCGCTCTCCTGGAAGCGGAACTCGACGTCCTGCTGGAACTTGCGCAGCGCGTCCTCGAGCCGCCGGTTCTGGAACTGAAGCTGCTCGATCTGCCCCGACATCTGCCGCAGCTGTCCCTCGAGCCGGGTCACGCGGACCAGCAGCTCGGACGCGTCCTGGGCGGTGGCCGGCATGGCTGCGGCCAGCACCAGGGCAAGGGTGGCGACAGGGGCCCAGGCAAAGGCTCGGATCATGGCAGGGGCTCGCGCTTGGACCTCGGAGGCCTCTACCATGGGACGCCGCGCGGGCCAAAATGTGGTCCTTCGCGGGCCCGGGCGTGGCAGGTCCCGGCGTGGCAGGTCCCGGCGTGGCAAGTCCCGGCGCGACGACCTCAGGGGACCGCGGTGGCGGTGCGCGGCCGCGGCACGGAGGCCGGTGTCACCGCAGGACCCGATGCCGGGATGGAGGCCGGCTTCGGCTTCGCCACCGGCGCCACGGCCTGCGGCGCCGGCGCGGCCACCTTCGGCGAGGGCTTGAGCTCCTGGAACCGGAACTCGACGTCCTGCTGGAACTTGCGCAGCTGCTCTTCCAGCTTCCGGGTCTGGAATTGCGCCTGCTCGAGCTGGCCCGAGAGCTGCCGCACCTGGCCCTCCAGGCGGTTC
>JBMOJG010000690.1:0-2385 GCA_049316925.1 Alsobacter sp.
GTCGACGAGTACCAGGACACCAACGTCGCCCAGTATCTGTGGCTGCGCCTGCTCGCCCAGGGCCGTCGCAACGTCGCCTGCGTGGGCGACGACGACCAGTCGATCTATGGCTGGCGCGGCGCCGAGGTCGACAACATCCTGCGCTTCGAGCACGACTTCCCCGGCGCCACCGTCGTCCGGCTGGAGCGCAACTACCGCTCCACCGGCCATATCCTCGCCGCCGCTGCACACCTCATCGCCCACAACGAGGGCCGGCTCGGCAAGACGCTGTTCACCGACGACATCGAAGGCGAGAAGGTCACCATCACGGGCGCGTGGGACAGCGAGGAGGAGGCCCGCCTCATCGGCGAGGAGATCGAGGCGCTGCAGCACAAGGGCCATTCGCCGGCCTCGATGGCGGTGCTGGTGCGGATCTCGGCGCAGATGCGCGAGATCGAGGAGCGCTTCATCACGCTGGGTCTCCCCTACCGGGTGATCGGCGGCCCGCGCTTCTACGAACGCGCCGAGATCCGCGACGCACTGGCCTATCTGCGCTGCGTCGCCAATCCGGGCGACGACCTCGCCTTCGAGCGCATCGTCAACACGCCCAAGCGCGGCCTCGGCGACGCCACGCTGGAGCTGGTGCACGCCTATGCGCGCAAGACCCGCGTGCCGCTGATGCAGGCCGCCCGCCAGCTGGTCGAGAGCGAGGACCTGAAGCCCAAGCCCCGCGCCGCGCTGCGCGACCTCACCGCCGCCTTCGGCCGCTGGGCCGGCCGCGCCGAGACGCTGAAGCATGGCGAGCTCGCCGAGCTGGTGCTCGACGAGTCCGGCTACACCGAGATGTGGCAGAAGGAGCGCACCGCCGAATCCGCCGGCCGGCTCGAGAACCTCAAGGAGCTGGTGCGCTCCATGGAGGAGTTCCCCGACCTGCAGGGCTTCCTCGAGCATGTGTCGCTGGTGATGGAGGCGGCCGAGGCCGACGGCGCCGAGCGCGTATCGATCATGACGCTGCACGGCTCCAAGGGGCTGGAGTTCGACACCGTGTTCCTGCCGGGCTGGGAGGAGGGCCTCTTCCCCAACCAGCGCGCCCTCGACGAGAGCGGCCGCGCCGGCCTCGAGGAGGAGCGCCGCCTCGCCTATGTGGGCCTGACGCGGGCACGACGCCGCGCCAAGGTGATGTTCGCCTCCAACCGCCGCATCCACGGCCTCTGGCAGTCGACCATCCCGTCACGCTTCGTCGACGAGCTGCCCGAGGTCCATGTCGAGGTCACCGAGGCCCCGGCGCAGTATGGCGGCTATGGCGGCAGCCGGTTCGACCGCGTCGCGCCGTTCGGCTCCAATTACGCCACGCCCGGCTGGCAGCGGGCCCAGTCCCGCACCCGCGAGGGCAGCGGCTTCTCCGAGCGCGGCGCTGGCTTCGATGCCGGCGCGCCCGGCCGCGCGGCGCTGCAGATCGAGGGCGAGCTCGTCGCCAAGTCGACCGGCACCGACTCGGCGTTCGCGCACGGCCAGCGGGTCTTCCACGTCAAGTTCGGCAACGGCAACGTCACCGCCGTCGACGGCAACAAGCTGACCATCGATTTTGACAAGGCCGGTCGCAAGATGGTGATCGACACTTTCGTGCAGGCCATCGGCTGAGCGGCCGGCGCCGCGCTGTCACGCGGCGGTTTTCACCGCCAGGGCCATGCGGCGCTCGTCCAACGCCTGGCGCGCATGGCCCAGCGCCATCCGGTAGGTCTCGAACGCATCCGTGTCGATCGTGCCGGCCTGCCGCTCGGCGATCACCGCCTCCACCAGCCCGTCCAGTTCCTCCTGCAGCACCGCAAGCTGCGCCGCATCGGCCTGCCGCAGCTCGCGCAAGAAAGGGATCATCCGGCCTAGCCCGTCAGATTCCGCATCGGCCTTCCCGCGCAGTCGGCCCAGAACCCAGGTGATGGCCGATCCGATCACGCCAAGCAGCGCCGACAGGATCCAGAACAGGCTTTCCATCCGGTCGAACGGGCTCGGTTGCTCGCCATCGAAATAGGCCTTCGCGCCCGGGTGGATGGCGTAGAGCGTCTGCTCCGTGTCGGGTGCCTCGATGGCGGCGACCCCCGGCTCGCCGGCGAGCCGCGCCTTGGCGGCGAACAGGGTCGAGGCCAGCTCCCCGGCGACCAGCTTCGACATGCTGGCGCGCACGACGATACGATACGCCACCGCCACCGTCGTGACGTCCTCGTCGGGCGCGCTGCCGCCGAAGGCACCCTTCGGGATCTCGGCCGACTCGAGGCCGCGCAGCCGTGCCACCACGGCGTCCGCATCCTCGACGCCGACGATGACCGGCGTACCCTTGGTGGCGCGCGCGACCGAGGCGAAGGCCTCGGCCGCAGTGCCGATGCCAGCACGTCCCACCACCAGCACGGC
>JBMOJG010000691.1:0-2381 GCA_049316925.1 Alsobacter sp.
GCCTCCAGCGAACGGTTGACGAGCGACAGGCCGATGCCCCGGCTGGTAAAGGCCGGGTCGACGGTGACCGGCCCGAGCAACAGCCCGGGCTCCGCGCCGATGCGGATCCGCGTCAGCCGGATTGAGCCAACGATCAGGGTCCCCACCAGAGCGGTGAACGACAGCGACGCCTCGTGGGCGACACCCTCGCGCAACCGATAGGCGGTGCGGGCAAACCGCCCGGGCCCGAAGGCACGCTCGTGCAACCGGTCGATGGCGGGATGGTCGGACGGCACTTCGTGCCGCAGGACGAGGGACAGGTCTGACATGGTGGAGACTCCGCCCGGCGGCCAGCGGCCGCGGGTGCGAGGAGGGGATCCGGCGACGGCCGGGGGCACGGCTACGGCGCGTCAGCGCCGTCCGGTCCACCCTCGTCGTCGCGCACCGAGCCTCACGCCCGCCTCCAGCTTGGATACCCGCGGAGCGCTAGCATGGGCGGGAGGCACCCCGCAAGCCGCTCACCAGGTCGGGGACAGCGGCCGGTGGCCGGCAATCTCGTCGAGTCGCTCCCGCGTCCCCCGCGTGGTGTCCACTGGCAGCCCGTCCAGCGGGAAGAACGACGCCTCGACGATCTCGCGGTCCGGCAGCCGCGGACCGCGCTCCGTGAACGTGGTGACCACATAGACGACGACATGGTCGCGGCGCGACGCATGGATGTTGAAGAATACCCCGTGCAGCACGGGCTCGCCCGTGACCTCGATATTGGCCTCCTCCTCCACCTCACGCATCATCGACGCCAGGATGGTCTCGCCCGCCTCGACCCCGCCGCCCGGCAAATGCCAGCCGGCCACATAGCTGTGCTTGACCAAGAATACGCCCTTGTCCGGATGCAGGATCGCGGCACGCACCCCGAGCGTCATCGGCCGGGCGAAGCGCCAGTAGAGATGCGCCAGCCGACGCAGCACGCCGCGCCCGCCCGTCGACGGGGCCGGGAGTGGGGGGCTTTGCCGGGCCGGATCCAGCGGAGTGGGAATGGGAGACATGACGGCTTTCCGGGGCGGAGACTGCATCCTGCACATAGCAGAGAACCCGCCCACACAGCTTGGATTGTGCAGCGCGATAGTTTAGAAATATTCCAAACTATTATTGGAGTCCCACCATGCCGATGAAATCCCTTGCCGAGCTGACCGAACGCGAGGTCCTGGCGCTCGCCATCGCCGGCGAGGAGGAGGACAGCCGCATCTACCAGCACTTTGCCGACGAGCTCCGGACTCCCTATCCGCATTCGGCACAGATTTTCGACGGCATGGCGGATGAGGAACGCGACCATCGCACCATGCTGTACAGCCTCTACCGCGAGAAGTTCGGCGAGCATCTGCCGCCCATCCGCCGCGAGGACGTCAAGGGCTTTCTCAAGCGCCGCCCGTTCTGGTTCAGCAAGAACCTGCCCGTCGACAAGATGCGGCAGGAGGCCGAGATCATGGAGATGCAGGCCGCCAACTTCTACGAGAAGGCGGCCGGCCAGACGCTGGACGTCTCCGTCCGTGAGCTCCTGCAGCGCCTGGCCGAGATCGAGCGCGGGCACGAGAAGAAGGCCGGCGCCCTGACGGATGCCAGCCTCAAGGGCGACGCAGGTGCCGAGGAGGAGGCAACCCGCCGGCGCATGTTCGTGCTGCAATATGTCCAGCCCGGCCTCGCCGGCCTGATGGATGGCTCCGTCTCCACCCTTGCCCCCTTGTTTGCCGCCGCCTTCGCCACCCAGAACAACTGGGCGACCTTTCTCGTCGGCCTGGCGGCGTCGATCGGTGCCGGCATCTCGATGGGGTTTGCCGAGGCACTGTCCGACGACGGGTCGATGACCGGCCGCGGCGCACCCTGGATGCGTGGCTTCGTCTGCGGGCTGATGACCACGATCGGCGGCATCGGCCACACGCTGCCCTTCCTGGTTCCTGACAGCATCCCCAACGCCTTCTGGATCGCAACCTCGATCGCCTGTGTCATCGTGCTGATCGAGCTCTGGGCCATCGCCTGGATCCGGGCCAAATACATGGACACGCCGTTTCTGCAGGCGGCCTTCCAGGTGGTGCTGGGCGGCGTGCTGGTCTTCCTCACCGGAATTCTCATCGGCAGCGCTTGACGCGCAGCGCGGCTGCGGCACAGGTGGCCGGCATGTTCCGCCTCGCCCATCTGTCCGATCCTCATCTTGGACCCGTGCCACAGCCGCGGCTGCGCGAACTCGCCGGCAAGCGCCTGACCGGCTACATGAACTGGCGCCGCGGCCGCGACCGCGTCCACGACATGGCGGTACTTGACCGCATCGTCGCCGACATGCAGGCGCACGCGCCCGACCACATCGCCTGCACGGGCGACCTGATCAATATCGGGCTGCATGGCGAATTCCC
>JBMOJG010000692.1:0-2378 GCA_049316925.1 Alsobacter sp.
CCAGCGCGATACGGGCCACGGGCGGCAGGCCGGCGGCCGCATCCCCCAGCGCCATGCGGCGCACCCATTCGGCGCCGGTGCGGGTCTTGCCGGCGCCGCGGCCGCCCAGCACCAGCCAGACCGTCCAGGGCAGGCCGTCGCGGCCCATGGCCGGCGGGCGCTGGTCGGGCCGGGCAAAGGCGCCCCAGTCGCCGAGCAGCGCCTCCAGCTCACTCCGGCTGCAGGTCGCCAGCAGCGCCGGCAGCGTCGCGCTCGGCTCGCAACCGAGCAAGACGTCGAGCCAGTTCGTCGCGCAGCGCGTCGAGGTCGCGGGGCGGTGCGTCATCGTCGGCCTCCTGCGGGCTTCGGCTGCGGCGCGCGGCGGCGCCGGATGCTGCACCTGTGGCGCGGCCGGCCTGCACCAGTTCGCGCACCACGCGGGCCAGGGTCGCCAGCGTGCGGGCGTCGCGCTCCGCGGCGTCCGGATCGGCCGGCAGTGCGAAGCGTGCCTCGATCTCGCCGACCTGGCGGTCGGCCGCCGCCCACATCCGCGTCACCAGCGTCTCGCGGCCGATGGGGTTGGCGCGCGGCGGCGCCTTGACGCGGCGGGGCGGCGGTTCGCCTCTCGCCTTCGCGTCGTTCTCCAGGGCGGTGTAGATGCCGCGCTTGTTGAGCCCCGTCTCGGCGGCGATGCGGGCGAGGGTGGCGCCCTGCCCGTAGAGCACGCAGGCCTGCATGCGCGCCGCGTGGGTGCCGTGCCGGGAAACAGGCTGGCCGTCGTCTTGTGTACCGTCTCGGGGAATGCCCTTTGCAATGTCCTGCGTCATGAAAAAGCTCCGTCGCCAAACGGGGCCGACCCGCCCGGGACAATCCCGGGCGTCCGGGGCGGCCCGGTCACACTGGTGGAGAATGCCTGCACCCTACCGGAGCAGCGTTACGATGTCAAGGACTATTTTCCTTAAAATTCACCGACTATGGTGACGCTATGTCAACGGTTCGCGGCCCGCGTGTTGCATCAGCATGCTGCAATCAAGGGATGATGGGCGCGCACGGGCCGGCCTGCTGCCGCTCGATCCGCTCCGGCGGCAGACGTGGACGGATCGACATTGGCAAACCCGACGCGGGGCCGGGTCCTGGTTTGCGCGAAGGCCTTGCCCTGCAACCCCATGGCGCCGGCTGCGGCGGGCAAGGCAGTCCGTCGGTCCAGCATGCAGGCGCCCCTGAGCCAGTCCGAGCAGAAGATGCACAGCGCTCGGTCTGTACTCAAGCCACCGCCGGTTCGCTGACGACAATTCCTCCCGCAGGTTCGGTCTTCACCTGCCGAGGGACACTCGGCAGGCGGTCCGCCTTGCCAAGGCCAGTCCGTTCCACCACTCTCGACCTGACGGTGCAGGGCATCCGGTGGATGCTGGATAAGGCGAAATTGTGCGGATGGCCACGTTCAAACAGACCGGCGGCGCGAGGATTGGTTTCCTCAATGCGACCTACCCGTTCGCTGTCCTTTCGGGCGACGCCGACGCCCTCGATCTGTCCTGCCTCGGGCGCGCGTATCACTTTCCGCGAAGCAGAATCGTGCGACTGAGCCGCCATCGCGGCCTGATCTCGGTCGGGCTCCGCATTGAACACGACCAAGATTCCTTGCCCAACTTCATTGTGTTCTGGTCGTCATTGGTCTTTTGGTCGTCTCGTTTCAACATCCTTTTGGCAGAGTTGGAAGCGCTCGGATACGACGTGGCTGCCGGGCCGCATTGAACCGGCCTGGGGCTCGCGGTTCTCTCGCTCCGGCGCCTTCAGCTTCTCGGCGCCATCGGTCGACATGCCGGTCAAGGACGCCTGCCGGTTTTACCGACGCAGATTCCGCACGGTCCCTGCCGCCGTTGAACAGGCCGGATACGCCCGGGATGCGGCTGGCTCAGCCGCCGGCCGGCTTGCGACGGGCGCGGGCGGGCCAGCGCATCGGCCAGGCCCGGATGCGGCCGGGGTAGTCCTCCAGCGGCAGCTCGTCCTCGGCGAGGTGGATGCGGCCGCGCACCGAGATGCCGGCCTCCACCACCGTGTCGGGCGTGCCGGAGACGAGCGGGTGCCACCATTTCAGGTCCTCGCCATCGGCCACCAGCCGGTAGGCGCAGGTCGGCGGCAGCCAGCCCAGGGTGCGCACGTCCTCGGGCGTCAGGGTGACGCAGTCGGGCACCTGCTTGGAGCGGTTGGGATAGTCGCGGCAGCGGCAGCTGTCGCCGTCGAACAGGCGGCAGACGATGTCGGTGGCGTGGATCTTGCCCGTGCCCTCGTCCTCGAGCTTGACCAGGCAGCAGCGACCGCAGCCGTCGCACAGGCTCTCCCACTCGTCGCGGCTCATGGCCTCGAGCGGGGTGGTTCGCCAGAACGGGATGTCAGCGCCG
>JBMOJG010000693.1:0-2374 GCA_049316925.1 Alsobacter sp.
TATGTCCCGAAGGACCGCTACGACACCACGGTGCGCCTGCGCGTCGGCGAGGTGCTGGCGCGGTTGTATCGTGGGCGTTTCTCGACCGCCTATCCGGCCTATCCGGAAGGTCCGCTGTCGCGCACCCACTACATCATCGGTCGAGACGAGGGGAAGACCCCGGTCATCGAGCAGGCAGCGCTTGAAGCCGCGATCGGCGACGTTGTCCGGACCTGGGGCGACGGCCTGCGCGAGATGCTGGGCCGCAGTGCCGACGCCGGCCGCGGCAGGGGCCTCGCGGTGCGCTATGCCGGCGCGTTTACGGCGGCCTACCGCGAGGCCTTCAGCACCGCCCAGGCACTTGACGACATTGCCGTGATGGAGCGGCTCGTCGACGAAAATGCGCGCGCCGTCCGCTTTGGCCGCCGCGACGGCGACGGTCCGGAGCGCGCTGCGCTGAAGGTGTTCGCCCGCGGCTGGCCGATGCCCCTGTCCGACCGGGTGCCGCTGCTCGAGAACATGGGCTTCCGCGTCATCAATGAACGCACCTACCGGGTGTCACCGGAGGGAGCCGGCGATGCCGGCCGCGTCTGGCTGCACGACATGGCGCTGGAACGCGCCAGCCGCTCGCCGATCGACACGGACGCGCTGCGCCCGAAGGTCGAGGCGACGCTGATGGCGCTTCTGCGCGGGCAGGCGGAATCCGACGGCTACAACGCGCTCGTCATCGAGGCCGGTCTGGGATGGCGCGACATCGCCGCGCTGCGCACCCTGTCGCGGTACCTGCAGCAGGCGCGTGTGCCGTTCAGCCAGGACTACATGTGGGTCACTCTGGCCAAGCATGCCGGCCTTGCCAGCCTCGTCGTCGACCTGTTCCACGCCCGCTTCGACCCCGCCGCCGACGGCGACCGCGCGGAATGCCAGGCGAAGATCCGCACCGGGATCGAGACCCGCCTTGCCGGGATCACCAGCCTCGACGAGGATCGCATCCTGCGCCACTTCGTCAACCTGATGGAGGCGGCCGTCCGCACCAGCTTCTTCCAGCTGGGTGCCGACGGCACGCCGCGCGGCACCATCGCGTTCAAGTTCGACAGCCACCGGGTGGAAGGGCTGCCCCTGCCGCGGCCGCTCTACGAGATTTTCGTCCATTCGCCCCGCGTCGAGGGCGTCCACCTGCGTTTCGGCAAGGTCGCCCGTGGTGGCCTGCGCTGGTCGGACCGGCGCCAGGACTTCCGCACCGAGGTGCTCGGTCTCGTCAAGGCCCAGCAGGTCAAGAACGCCGTCATCGTGCCCGTGGGCGCCAAGGGCGGCTTCGTCCCCAAGCATCTGCCGCCACCCTCCGACCGGCAGGCCTGGATGGCCGAGGGCATCGCCGCCTATCGCGAGTTTGTCGGCACGCTGCTTGACCTGACCGACAATCTCGACGGCAGCAGGGTCGTGCCGCCGGCGCTGACGGTGCGTCACGACGGGGACGATCCCTATCTGGTGGTCGCCGCCGACAAGGGCACCGCCACCTTCTCCGACATCGCCAATGCGCTGTCACTCGACCACCACCACTGGCTCGGCGACGCCTTCGCGTCGGGCGGATCGCAGGGCTACGACCACAAGGCGATGGGCATCACCGCCCGCGGCGCCTGGGAGGCGGTGAAGCGGCATTTCCGCGAGCGCGGCACCGACATCCAGGTGCAGCCCTTCAGCGTCGCCGGCGTCGGCGACATGTCGGGTGATGTGTTCGGCAACGGCATGCTGCTGTCACCGGCCATCCGCCTGGTCGCGGCGTTCGACCATCGCGACATCTTCCTCGATCCCGCGCCCGACCCGGCCGTGTCGCTGGTCGAGCGCCGGCGCCTGTTTGCGCTGCCGCGCTCGTCCTGGGCCGACTACGACGCCAGCGTGATTTCGGCCGGTGGCGGCGTGTTCTCGCGCTCGGCCAAGAGCATCCCGCTGTCGCCGCAGGTCCGCCTGCTGATCGGGATCGACCGGCCGGAAGCCCCGCCGGTCGAGATCATGCGCGCCATCCTGCGGGCGAAAGTCGACCTGCTCTGGTTCGGCGGCATCGGCACCTATGTGCGCGCGACCGGCGAGACCGACGAGCAGGTTGGCGACCGCGCCAATGACGCGCTGCGCATCACCGGCGCCGAGGTCCGTGCCGGCGTCATCGGCGAGGGCGCCAATCTGGGTGTCACCCAGCTGGGCCGCATCGAGGCAGCCCGCCGCGGCGTTCGCCTCAACACCGACGCCATCGACAACTCGGCCGGCGTCAACACGTCCGACGTCGAGGTCAACATCAAGATCGCGCTGGCGGTGCCGCAGGCCGATGGCCGGCTCGCCCCCGACGCCCGCAATGCCCTGCTGGCCGAGATGACCGACGAGGTCGCCACCCTCGTGCTGCGCA
>JBMOJG010000694.1:0-2373 GCA_049316925.1 Alsobacter sp.
GGGGCGCCTTCGTGGCTCTCCGCGCGCTCGAGCGCGCCGACGAACATGACGAAGCCTGCGGCAAACAGCAGGCCGCCCAGGAGTGCAAACGTTACCAACAGGTTCCTGGCCAGCCGAACCATGATCTCCCCGCCAGAGCCGGCATCCGCCGGCCAACCCCTGGTGGGGGACGCCAATCCCCCGCGGAACGTTCCATCCACCGCATCAATCCACCACCATAGCGTTCAATGCGGCGAGTCGTGGGCAATACGGTGGTCAAGACAGGCCGCCGAGCGTGCGGCGCACGGTGATCCGCGACACAACCGCCGTGACCAGTGCCACGAGCACGGCGATCAACGCCACGGAGACGAACCCCCAGACCCCGACCGAGAAGCCCCCGAACAGCGCCTCGATCTGGCTGCCCCCCGGTGTCGCCACCCAGGCCGACGCGGCCATGCCGGCGACGGCAAAGAACACCAGCGCGGCGGCGCCTCCCACCGCGCCACCGCGCAGGCCGAGGCGCAGGAACTGGCGCTGGAATTCGCCGGCAATGAACGAATCCGAGGCGCCGACGAAATGCAGCACCTCGACGATCTCGCGATTTCCGGCCATGGCGCCGCGCGTAGCAAAGGCGACGGCCAGCGCCGTTGCAGACAGGACCAGCACCAGAACGCCGACGGCCAGCGCCACGATCGTGTTCGCCATCGTGGCCAGGCGCTCGACCCAGACGCGGTGGTCGTCCAGCGTGGCGCCCCTGACATCGGCTGTCAGGGTCTTGCGCAGAGCGGCAAAATCGGGTCGGCCGCCGGGGTCGGCGCGCAACACGAGGATGCGCGGCACCGGCAGTTCCTCGAAGTTCAGGCCCGTACCCAGCCAGGGCTCGAGCAGACGTTCGGATTCCTCCCTGGTGTAGACCCGCACCTCGGCAATCCCGGCCGTCGCCCTGGCGATGGCGGCGGCCCGCGCCACCTCCTGGTCAATCGGCCGACCCGGCACCGGCCGGACCTGGATGGTGGCTTCGCGTGCCACCGAAGCTCTCCAGCCAGCCGAGGCGTCGGCCACCAGCTGCGCTGCACCTGCCGTGAGCCCGGCGAGAAACGTCATGATGGCGATGACGGTGACCAGGGCCCGCCCGGCGATCGAGGCGGCCGGTACCAGTGGCTGGTTACGGCCGAGCGGCCTGTCGCGGACGACGGGTGCCTCTCCGTCTGCCGCGTCCTGGTCGTCCCGGATCGGTGCCTGGGTCATGCTCAATCGTAGATGTGCAGCCGGCCGTCGCCGAGAACCAGGCGGCGTGCGCCGCCGAACTGGTCCATCAAGGCGAGGTCGTGGGTGGCGATGACGATGGCGGTGCCGGATTTGTTCAGCTCGACGAACAGCCGCAGCAGGCGGCGACCGAGCGAGGGGTCGACATTGCCGGTCGGCTCGTCGGCAAGCAGCAGGTCCGGCTGGACGATGAGCGCCCGGGCAATGGCGGCGCGCTGCTTCTCCCCGCCCGACAGCACCGGGGGCAGCACGTGCATGCGCTCGCCCAGCCCGACCCAGCGCAGCAGTTCGACCACTTCCGCCCGGTAGGACGACTCGTCGCGCCCCTGCACACGCAAGGGCAGCGCGACATTCTCGTAGGTGGTGAGGTGCTCGAGCAGGCGGAAATCCTGGAACACCACGCCCATCCGGCGGCGCAGCGTCGTCAGCGTGTCCTTGTCGATGCCGGCGACGTCGTGGCCAAACAGGTCGATCAGGCCGCGGGTCGGCCGCAGCGACAGCAGGATCAGCCGCAGCAGCGTGGTCTTGCCGGCTCCGGAGGGCCCGGTGAGGAACTGGAACGACTGCGGCTCGATGCTGAAGCTCACGTCGCGCAGCACCTCCGGGCCCATCCCGTAGCGCAATCCCACATTCTCGAACCGGACCACCGCCGCTCCTGTGGCCGGACGTCCGGCCTTCACGATTCATTAATCCTGCGGACTGCCAATGGACATCACCCGCGGCCGCGGCGTGCCGTCCGGACTCTGCCTGATTCGCCATGCTGATCGTCTGCCCATCCTGTGCAAGCACTTATTCGCTGACGCCCGAGCAGCTCGGGCAGGGCCGTACGCTGCGCTGTGCCAGCTGCCGGGAAACCTGGTTCGCCAGCCCGGCGGATGCCCGCGACGAGCCGCCGGTCGAAACCGTGGCGCCGAGTCCGGCCGATGAAACGCCGTCAGCCGGCGACGACCCGCTTGCCATCCCGCTGGTCGTGCCCGAGGCAAGCCCCTCCGAAGCCGCCACGGCCGCTCCCGACGACGAGCCGAAGCCGAAGCGCCGCGGCCGCAAGCCGGCCGGTCCGAGGCGGACGCTGCGCTCCCGGCTGGCCTCGATCCAGATCTCGGCGGCGCATCTCGCCGCCATTGCGTT
>JBMOJG010000695.1:0-2372 GCA_049316925.1 Alsobacter sp.
GAACGTCATCGTCAGCCAGCTGCATGCGGCCTTCGTGGCGTTCCACAACGCGGTTGCGGTCGATCAGCCGTCGGCGTCCTTCGACAGCCTGCGGCTGACCGTGACCCGCCACTATCAGTGGGTGGTGCTGACCGACTTCCTGCCGCGCATGGTCGGTGCCGACCTGATGTCCCGGCTGCTGCCGGGCTTCGGCGAGGGCGACCGGGTCAGCGCGGTGCGGCCGCAGCTTGCAATTGCGGCGGGGCTTCCGGCCGGGACGATCCCGCTGGAGTTTTCCGACGCGGCCTACCGGTTCGGCCATTCGATGATCCGGCCGGTCTACCGGCTGAACGCGCGGATGCGCGGCACCACCCAGGAGCAGCGCGACAATCCGGCGATCGCCGGCCGGCGATTGATTTTTGCGGCATCGCCCTACGCGGGACTGAACGGTTTTCGCGAATATCCGACCGAATGGGCGATCGACTGGCGGTTGTTCTTCGAGATCGAGCGCAAGCTCGTCCCGGCCGCGATCCCGGACGGCAGGCTGCGCGTGCAGGCCGCCTACAAGTTCGACACCTCGCTGGTCAACCCGCTGGCTTTCCTGCCGGAATTTTCACAGGGCGGAAAGGGCGGCGGGCTTGCCCGGGATGCCCAGGGGCAACCGCGCCCGCGGGACGGCATGGTTGCCAACCTCGCCCACCGCAACCTGCTGCGCGGCGTCCAGCGCGGCATGCCGGGCGGGCAGGCTGTCGCCCAGGCGCTTGGGCTCGATCCGCTGCCGTCCTCGGTGCTGAAAGTCGGCAAGGCGACCATGGAGGCGATGGCGGAGAACAAGCCCGTCACCGACTATGGCGACAGCTTCCGCGACCAGGTGCCGCTGTGGTTCTACGTGCTGGCCGAGGCGCAGGCGGGCTGGGCCGCCCAGGCGTCGTCCACCGCCGGCGACAAGGGTGCCAAGGATGCGGTGCCGTCACTGCTCGGCCCGGTCGGCGGTCGGCTCGTCGCCGAAAGCTTCATCGCGATGATGCTCAATGACCCTGCCAGCGTGCTGAACGCCGGGGCGGACTGGCGGCCCCGCCCGACCAGCCGTGGTCGGTTCGGCATGCCCGAGCTGATCGGCACCGGTGGCCTCGTCTGAGCCGCCCCCGGGCCGGCGCGGTGGCGCCGGCCCTGACCGTTCAGCGGCCTGGCCTGTTCAGGCTGTCCGCAGCGGCTTCAGCCCGGCTTCGATCTGCGCCCTGCGGCCTTCGAGGAAAGGCGGCAGCGACAGGGTTTCGCCGAGTGTCGCGAGCGGTTCATCGGCGGTGAAGCCGGGTTCGTCGGTGGCGATTTCGAACAGGATGCCGTTGGGTTCGCGGAAGTAGAGGCTGCGGAACCAGAACCTGTCGACCTCGCCGCTGGAGCGCACGCCGAGCCTCGCCAGATGCTCGGTCCAGGCATGGTAGCTCTCCATCGTGCGGGTCCGGAAGGCGACATGGTGCACCGCGCCGGCGCCCTGGCGGGCGGCCGGCAGGCCGGTCCGGCCGGCGAGGTGAAGCTCGGCCCCGGCACCGCCGTCACCCATGCCAAAGACCTCGATGGTTGCGCCGTCGGCAGCCGCATAGGCGCGCAGCCGCTCCATGCCCATCACCTGGGTCAGCACCAGTGCGGTGGCCCGGGGATCGGCGACACTGAGTTCGACCGGACCTAGGCCTCGGATCTGGTGGCTGGCCGGCACCGGGCTGCGGTCCCACGGATGGGCCGGACCCTCGCCACCATCGTCGACCAGCGACAGGCGCTGGCCTTCCGTATCCTCGAAGTCGAGCACCGCGCGGCCGTCGCGGCTGGTGATGCCCGCATGGGCGATGCCGTGCTCGGACAGGCGGGTGCTCCACCAGGTCAGCGCATCCTCGCCGGCGACCCGCAAACCAGTGAGGGTCGGCGCATTGGTGCCGCGGCGTTCGCGCTGCACCGGCCAGTCGAAGAAGGTCAGGTCCGATCCAGGCGTCGCCAGCCCGTCGGCGTAGAACAGGTGGTAGGCGCTGGTGTCGTCCTGGTTGACGGTCTTCTTGACCATCCGCATGCCGAGGACGCCGGTGTAAAAGGCGTGGTTTCCCGGTGCGTCGGCCGTCACGGCGGTGACGTGGTGCAGTCCTTCGAGGCGCATGGCGCAATCTCCTGAGGCTTTATGAGCGTGAAGTAAGCCTTCCGACGCCGGTTGCCAGTCAGGCCCGTGCAGGCGGCCGCTTGCATTCCGGCAAGGCGCGGTCGCACCCCGCGTGCCATGGCCGCCAGCCTGGCAAGGGACTCCCCGCTCTGGCCGTTTTGCTGTAACGCTTCCGCTTCCCTGCAGACAGTATGCGAAGATGCAGGGGCTGGGGAGCAAGGATGGGACAGACGCGCCGGGCCTTCTT
>JBMOJG010000696.1:0-2369 GCA_049316925.1 Alsobacter sp.
CGTCGATCTGCCGCCAGAGATTCATCGTATCGAAGGTCGCCTGACGGCCGCCCCGGCTCAGGCCGGGGCGCCGCCCGACACAGCGCGGTCGAGGCCGCGCAGCAGAGGCACCAGCACGTCGATCACCGGCGTCGCGACACCGGTCTCCCGCGCGAATACCTGCACCTGGCCTAGCAGGCTCTCGACCTCCATGGGCCGGCCCGCCTCCACGTCCTGCAGCATCGACGGCCGGCCACCGGGGCGGGTCTTCTTGGCGCGGTCCGCGAGTTCCGCCCCCTCCACGCGGATATCGGTCCCCGTGGCCATTGCGACAGCGATGACCTCCTCGACGATTCGCTGCCCGAGGTCGCTCAGCCCGGGCACTGTCGCCCGCACAGCCCCGTTCAGGCGCGTCAGCGCCGCCGTCGGATTGCCGGGCGCGTTCAGCAGCAGCTTCAGCCAGACAGCGCGCCGGATGTCGGCGCTGGGCTCGACGCCTATGCCTGCGCCAGCGAACAGGTCCACCATTGCCGACAGGGCCGGAGACCCGCCACCCTGTGGCAGGCCGAGCACATAGTGGTTGCGGCCGCTGTGGCGCACGACGCCAGGCGCGATGATCTCATTGGGCGAGTAGATGACGCCGCCGATGGCGCGATCCGGCCGCACGGTGTTCCAGATCCGGCCATCCGGATCGACGAGCGGCAGCGGCCCCGGCGTCGGATCCTGACCGAACCGCCACCACCACGGGATGCCGTTGATCAGGAACGCTGCCGCGCCGCCGGGTGCGAGAAGTGCCGCAATCGCGGTGGCATTGGCGGGGATCGACGGTCCCTTGAGGGTGACGATCACCAGATCCTGCGGCGGAAGGGCAGCGGGCCGATCCGTCGCGACGGCGACGGGAACCGTCACCGTGCCGTCGTCGCTCTCCAGGGTGAGGCCGCGGCTGGCCACGGCCACCAGATGGGGGCCGCGGGCCACCACGGCAATCTCGGCCTGCGCGCTCTGGATGAGGCGGACGGCCAGATGGCTGCCGACCGCACCGGCCCCGAAAACACACACCCGCATCGGAGCCCCCGCCTACACTGCACCGCAGCAGGATCGGACGGCCGGCCTTGCGGTGCAAGGCCTGCAGCATGCCGGTCGAGACGCCGTGCGACCAGAAGGGCGGCTCAGCTGTCCATCTTCAGCGCAGCGATGAAGGCTTCCTGCGGGATTTCCACCCGGCCGAACTGGCGCATGCGCTTCTTGCCCTCCTTCTGCTTGTCGAGGAGCTTGCGCTTGCGGCTGACGTCGCCGCCGTAGCACTTGGCGGTTACGTCCTTGCGCAGGGCCGAGATGGTCTCGCGGGCGATGATCTTGCCGCCGATGGCGGCCTGGATCGGGATCTGGAACAGATGCTGGGGGATCAGCTCCTTCAGCTTCTCGCACATGGCGCGGCCGCGCATCTCGGCGCGGGTGCGGTGAACCAGCATCGACAGCGCATCGACCGGCTCGGCGTTGACCAGCAGCGACATCTTCACCAGGTCGCCGGGCTTGTAGTCGGTGAGCGTGTAGTCAAACGAGGCATAGCCCTTCGAGATCGATTTCAGCCGGTCGTAGAAGTCGAACACCACCTCGTTGAGCGGCAGGTCGTAAACCACCATGGCGCGCTTTCCGACATAGTTGAGGTCGGACTGGCTGCCGCGGCGGTCCTGGCAGAGCTTGAGGATGCCACCCAGATACTCGTCGGGTGTGAGGATCGTGGCGCGGATCCAGGGCTCCTGGATCTCCTCGATCTTCATCACGTCGGGCATGTCGGCGGGGTTGTGCAGCTCGATGTTCGTGCCGTCGCGCATGCCGATGCGGTAGACCACCGACGGTGCGGTGGCGATCAGGTCGAGATTGAACTCGCGCTCGAGCCGCTCCTGGATGATCTCCAGGTGCAGCAGGCCGAGGAAGCCGCAGCGGAAGCCGAAGCCGAGCGCGGCCGAGCTTTCCATCTCGTAGCTGAAGCTGGCGTCGTTGAGCCGCAGGCGCCCCATGGCCGCGCGCAGATCCTCGAACTGGGCGGCATCGACCGGGAACAGCCCGCAGAACACCACCGGCTGGGCGGGCTTGAAGCCCGGCAGCGCCGCGGCGGTCGGCTTGCGCGTGTCCGTGATGGTGTCGCCGACGCGGGTGTCGGCCACCTGCTTGATCTGCGCCGTGATGAAGCCGACCTCGCCCGGCCCGAGCTCGCTAACCTCGGTCATCTTCGGCTTGAACACGCCGATGCGGTCGACCTCGTAGCGGGCATGGGTGCCCATCATGGTGATGTCGGAGCCCTTGCGGAGCTTGCCGTCGAGGATGCGCACCAGAACGACGACGCCCAGATAGGCATCGTACCAGCTGTCGACGAGCAGCGCCTTGAG
>JBMOJG010000697.1:0-2364 GCA_049316925.1 Alsobacter sp.
GATTTGGCATCGGCCACGAGCGCCGCGACATCGGCTGCCGGCAGGTCCTTGCGGGCCACCATGACGTGCTGGATTTCGGCGATGCCGGCGACCGGTGAGAAGTCCCGGACCGCGTCGTAGGGCGTGGTCTTGATCAGGCTCTGGTTGGTGGCGTGGGTCTGGTTGGTGCCCAGCACGAGCGTATGGCCATCCGGCTCCGCCCTGGCCACCGCCTGGGTGCCGACGATGCCGCTCGCCCCGGCGCGGTTCTCCACGATCACCGACTGGCCGAGGGCGGGTGCCGTCTCCTGGGCGATGATCCGCGCCACCACGTCCACCGGGCCGCCGGCCGGATAGGGGACCACGATTGTGATGGTGCGGCTCGGAAAGCCTTGGGCGAAAGCCGGGCAGGCGGCGGTCGCCACCGCAAAACCTGCAAGCGCCAACGCGTGGCGGCGGTCCAGTTCCATGGCATCCCTCCCGGTGATCGCCGACTTCACGGCTTTTGGCTTGTCTCGCGTGGGCCTGCGGACTAGGTTCCGTCGTCCTGCGCGGACGTCATCCTATCGTCAAATCCGGAGCCTTCCCATGGCCTTCCTTGCCGACGCGCTGAGCCGCGTCAAGCCGTCCGCCACGATCGCCGTGACCCAGAAGGCCCGCGAGCTGAAGGCGCAGGGGCGCAACATCATCAGCCTGTCGGTCGGCGAGCCCGATTTCGACACGCCCGACAACATCAAGGCGGCGGCCGTCGATGCCATCCGCCGCGGCGAGACCAAGTACACGCCGGTGTCGGGCATCACGCCGCTGCGCGAGGCCATCGCCGCCAAGTTCAAGCGCGAGAACGGGCTCGACTACAAGGCCACCCAGACCATCGTCTGCACGGGCGGCAAGCAGGTGCTCTACAACGCCTTCGTGTCGACGCTGAACCCGGGTGACGAGGTGATCATCCCGGCGCCCTACTGGGTGAGCTACCCCGACATGGTGCTGCTGTGCGGCGGCACGCCGGTGTTCGTCGACTGCCCGCTGTCGGCACACTTCAAGCTGCAGGCCGAGGCGCTGGAGCGGGCGATCACGCCGAAGACCAAGTGGATCGTGCTGAATTCGCCCTCGAACCCGTCGGGCGCGGCGTATACGCATGCTGAGTTGAAGGCGATCACCGACGTGCTGGTGCGCCATCCGCATGTCTGGATCCTCACCGACGACATGTACGAGCACCTCACCTATGGGGACTTCGTCTTCACCACGCCGGCGCAGATCGAGCCGAACCTGTGGGAGCGGACGCTGACGATGAACGGCGTCTCCAAGGCCTATGCGATGACCGGCTGGCGCATCGGCTATGCGGGCGGGCCCGACATCCTGATCAAGGCCATGGACATGGTGCAGGGCCAGCAGACCTCCGGCGCCTGCTCGATCGCCCAGTGGGCCGCCGTCGAGGCGCTGAACGGGCCGCAGGATTTCATCCCGCGCTCGCGCAAGGCCTTCGAGGAGCGCCGCGACCTTGTCGTGTCGATGCTGAACCAGGCCAAGCTGCTGCAGTGCCCGATGCCCGAGGGGGCGTTCTACGTCTATCCATCCTGCGCCGAGGCCATCGGCAAGACGGCGCCGTCGGGGCGAATCATCGCCAATGACGAGGACTTCGTGTCGGAGTTGCTGGAGGCGGAGGGCGTCGCCGCCGTGCATGGCTCGGCCTTCGGGCTCGGACCGAATTTCCGCATCTCCTACGCCACCTCGAACGCCCTGCTCGAAGAGGCCTGCGGCAAGATCCAGAAGTTCTGCGCCGAGCTGCGCTGAAACCTGGACGCGCCGTCCGCCGGGTCGAACTGATCAAAGGCCTCCGCCGATTCGGGGGCCTTTCCCATTTGGGTTGTTGTCGCTGTGCCGAGACGTGCCGGCGCAGGTCTTTGACACATCACAGGAACTCCTTGCCTGCCGCCACGTTCCCGCTGCAGACACATCAAGGAGTCAAGCCATGTCCGCTACCACCATCCGCATGATTCTGGCCGCAACCGCCGCCCTTGCCGCTCTCGCGCTGCCCGGCGCGGCGCAGGCCCAGACCCGCGTCGGCGTGCTTGAATGCCGCGTCGGCGCCGGTGTCGGCATGATCATTACCTCCAGCAAGGCGCTGGCCTGCCGGTTCCGTCCGGCGCGGGGCGGCGGGGTTCGTGACCGCTATGTGGGAACGGTCCGCCGCTTCGGGCTCGACATCGGTGCGACAGGCGGCGGCGCCATCGTGTGGGCGGTGTTCGCGCCCTCATCGCTGCGACGCGGCGCGCTGGCGGGCACCTATATGGGAGCCTCCGCGGAGGCGACCGTCGGGGCCGGCCTCGGCGCCAATGTGCTGGTCGGCGGCAGCAACCGGACGATCAGCCTGCAGCCGCTCTCCAT
>JBMOJG010000698.1:0-2363 GCA_049316925.1 Alsobacter sp.
AGCTCGCCTTCGACCTCTACGACAGCATCGAAGACGCCCGCAGCCAGCGCATGCTGCCTGGCCATATCCTCACCGGCCCGATCGCGGTGACGGGAGCCGAGCCGGGTGACGTGATCGAGGTTCGGATCCTCGATGTGCAGTTGCGGCAGGACTGGGGATACAACCTCATCCGTCCGCTGGCCGGCACGCTGCAGGACGATTTCAACGCGACCCGCCTGCTGCACATCCCGCTCGACCGGGAGCGGATGGTCGGGCGGATGCCATGGGGTGTGGACCTGCCGCTGGCGCCGTTCTTCGGTGTGATGGGCACGGCGCCGCCGCCGGCCTGGGGCCGCATCACCTCGCTCGTGCCGCGCGCGATGGGCGGCAATCTCGACAACAAGGAGCTGGTGCCGGGCACGACGCTGTTCCTGCCGGTGTTCGTGGCCGGCGGCCTGTTCTCCTGCGGCGACGGCCATGCCGTGCAGGGCGACGGCGAGGTCTGCGTCACCGCCATCGAGACCGCCGTGCAGGGCCGGTTCGCGCTTCACCTGCGCAAGGGCATGCGCCTCGCCATGCCGCGCGCCGAGACGCCGACCCACTACATGACCATGGCGATGGACCCCGACCTCGACCAGTGCGTCGTGCAGGCGCTGCGCGACATGATCGTCCTGCTCGGCGAGGTGCGGGGCCTGTGCCGGGAGGACGCCTACACGCTGTGCAGCCTTGCCGCCGACCTTCGGGTGACGCAGACCGTGAATGGATCCAAGGGCATCCACTGCATGATCGCCCGCTCCGCAGTGCACGGGGCAGGCGCCTGAGATGACGCTGCCGCAGGGCGGCGCGTCCGCGCCGGACGCGCCGCCGCCCAGCGCCCGGACGCTGTTCCTGCGCGTCTTTCCCAACATCATGCTGCCGATGTTCCTCGCCGTCGGCGACCAGACCATCGTGGCGGCAGCGCTGCCGGCGATCGCCGCCGACCTCGGCGATGTCGAGCGGGTGTCCTGGGTGGTGGTGGCCTATCTGGTCGCCACCACCATCGCCGCACCGGTGTATGGCCGGCTCGGCGACGTCTTCGGCCGGCGGCGGATGATGCTGGTGGCGCTCGGCGTGTTCGCGACCGCCTGCGTGCTGTGCTCGCTGGCAACCAGCGTGGCGACGCTCGCCGCCTTCCGGGTGCTGCAGGGTCTCGGCGGCGGCGGACTGATGACCACCGCACAGGCGCTGATCGGCGAGACCGTCCCGCCGCGCGAGCGGGGGCGCTACCAGGGCTACCTGGCGACTGTCGTGGTCACCGCCAGCATGTTCGGGCCGGTGGCCGGGGGGCTGCTGTCCGGAACGTTCGGCTGGCGCTCGATCTTCATCGTCAACCTGCCGCTGGCGCTGATCGCCGCCCTGCTGGCGCTGCGGCTGCCGAAACAGCGCGCGGCCCCGGACGCGACGTTCCGCTTCGATCTGATCGGGCTGGCGCTGCTCACCACCTTCGTGGTGGTGATGCTCGGCGGCCTCGGGCAGCTGACGCGGCCCGGCCAGGTCGGGATCTGGGGGGTGCTTGGCGGCATCACCTTGGTGCTGGCGAGCGTCGTCCTGCTGGTGCGGCACGAGACGCGGACACCGTCGCCGCTGCTGCCGATGGGGCTGCTGGGGCGGCCGGCAATCTGGCGGGCGGACGCGCTGGCGGCCTGCCATGGCGCAGCGCTGGTGTCGCTGATCACCTATCTGCCGCTTTACCTGACCACCGTTCGCGGGACGACAGCGGCCCAGACCGGCCTGCTGCTGCTGCCGTTGACCATGGCGCTGGGGTTCGGCTCGATGCTGTCGGGCCGCCTGGCCTCGGCCACCGGGCGGCTGGCGGTGATCCCGACGATCGGCCTGACGCTGGCGACGGTGGCCCTGGTGGTCCTCGCCTTCGGCGCGCCCTTCGTCGGACCCGCGGGTGTCATCGCCATGCTGGCGGCGGTGACGCTGTTCATGGGCTCGGTGATGGCGGTCGTGCAGGTGACGGTGCAGAGCGCCGCCGGCCCGGGGATGCTCGGCTCGGCGGCGGCCTCCGTGCAGTTCTCGCGCTCCATCGGTGCGGCAATCGGCACCGCCACCGTCAGCATCGTGCTGTTCGGCAGCATCGCGGCGGCAGACCCGAAGGCGGTGACGCTGTTCGCCGACCTGCTGGAACACGGCCCGGCGGCACTCGACAGGCTGGACGCGGCGATGCAGGCGGAGCTCAGGCAGGCGATCGCAGGCGCCTTCCGGTCCGCCTTCCTGACCATCGCGGCCTTCACCGCCGTGGGGCTGGTGCTGGCGGCGACGAACCCACTGAAGCGGATCGGCTAGCGCCGCACCACGGTCCGCAAGAGGCTGCGGCTCACTCGATGGTGAAGCTCTTG
>JBMOJG010000699.1:0-2359 GCA_049316925.1 Alsobacter sp.
CACCTCGACCGTCTTGCCGTCCAGGTTCACGGCGATCTCGCCGGTGTGGATGATGAATCAGAACCCTCGCCCGTTAGGGAATTCCGTGGAATTCACTCAGGTCGCAAAGCGCTCTAGTTTACTGCGGCCAAGCGAGTGACATTGCCCTGGCCCGGATTGCGGAGCTTGGCCAAAAGGCTAAACACCATCAACCGGACACCGACGTCATCACCAGCGCGGGCCATCGCGTCCAACTGCTTCAACTCGGCCTCGGACAGCCTCATGTGGGCGTTGTCATCAACGACTTCGAGCAATCCTGGCTCACACTCCCGCGCCGTTTCGGTGACATCGAACAAGGCCTCTGTCATCTTTTCACCCGGACGCAGTCCGGTGACCCGGATTTCCATGTCCACGCCCGGAGTCTTGCCGTGCAGTTCGATCAGCCTGCGGGCCAGTTCGATGATCCTCACCGGCTTGCCCATATCGAGGACAAGGACGCCCTCAACATCATCGACCGCAGATTTGGCGGTGGCGTGAAGAACGAGCTGGACCGCCTCCGGTATCGTCATGAAGTAGCGTTCGATATCCGGGTGAGTCAGCGTCACCGGTCCGCCGCGTGCGATCTGGGCGAGGAAGGTGGGCACGACCGAGCCGGCTGAGCCCAGCACGTTTCCGAAGCGCACGACATTGATGCGCGGGCCATCTGTCCTTCGCAGTTGGCATACCGCGCGTTCCGCCAGTCTTTTGGTCGCCCCCATGACGTTCGGCGGATCCACCGCCTTGTCCGTCGAAATGAAGACGAAATTGCTGGCCCCGGCGGCAATCGCCGCACGGGCTACATTGGCGCTGCCGATGACATTGGTGAGCACGCTGTCGCTCGGGTGTGCCTCCATCAGGGGCACATGCTTTAGGGCGGCGGCATGGAAAACGATCTGGGGCTGTTCCTCGACCAGAAGCGCCCGGATCCGGTCGCCGTCCCGCACATTGCCGATGCGCGCCGCGCGGGACAGTGTGGGGAAGGCGTCGGAGACCTCTTGGTCAATGACGAAAAGCCCGAACTCCGAGTGGTCCACCATCGCGAGGTGGGCGCAGGAGAGAGCGGCCACCTGACGGCAGATTTCCGAGCCAATGCTGCCGCCCGCACCGGTAACCAGAACCCGTTTGCCGGCAATCAGGCGGCGCACACGTTCGCGATCGAGAACGACCGGCGGCCGCGCCAGGAGCTCGTTCACATCGAGTTCGCGAAACGACAGCGATCCCAAATGAGCATCGAGATCAGTGACGCGGTTCATCCTCAGCAGCCGGACGCCACGTTGTTTCAGTCGGGCGAGCAGTTCCGCATCGAGGTCCGCCGGGGCCAAGGCACCGTCGAGGAAAAGGACCGCCCGGTCGCCCTCGCCGCGGGAAAACTCCTCAAGGAGATGGTCTGCATTCTCAACACTGCCGATGGCCCGTACGCCACGAACTTCATGACGTAAGTCACCAGCTTGGGCCGTAATGATGCCGACCGCCTCGTATTTCGGCGCGCTTTCCCGTTTGAGTTCGCGAAGGAAGGCGTCCGAGGATTCCAGACTGCCAATAAGCATCAGCGGCTGACGCACTGCGGCTCCTCGCCCGAAAAACGGAGCAAAGGCTTCAGCCAGGCTGTTCTCATGGACGGCCCGCCGCAACATCAGGAGTCCGCCGAACAGGCCGATATCGAGGGTCCAGGTCAGGAAGAGCGCAGATCGAGGCAGGGCCGCTCCGCGGTCGAGCACAAAGACGGCCAGCAAGAGGGCGAGGGCAATCAATGTCGCGCTGCGGGTCATCACAAGCACGTCGTTGAGCGAGGTGAAGCGCCACGACTTGCGCCAACTCCCCGTCGCGGTATCGAAGGCGAGGCCGGTGATGCCGAACACGATCAGGTATGGCCAGATGGCTAAAACCGTCCGGGCCAGGTCGAGGGGGCTGGTGCCCTGAAACGATACGATGCTGAAGGCCAACATCAGGGCGGCTAGGCGGACGGCCGACCGGGCTGCCAGCTTCACGATGGAAACGTACAAGACCGAAAACCTCCAGCAGACCGCAATGAAATGCGGCTTAGGCACCACTCATCCAAGTACGGACACTCCAGTGAGAGCCACATCGTTAACGAGTGCCAGTTAGTTGCGCAACGTTAGGCAAGCTCCCGTTGGAGTTTCTGCCATTACCATGTCAAACACATCACATAGTTCTGCGCTTCCGCAGACGTCAAAGATCTTCACACGCAATAATGGAGAGGGCTGAGCCATTCTTTGTTGGTCTAGCTCCGTGCCATGGTCCCGGATCAAGGACGTATAAGGTTCGCCGGGCAACCTCGTCGATTTTTGATCAGGGGGGAGACGACGCCTTTGGTGTCCTT
>JBMOJG010000700.1:0-2352 GCA_049316925.1 Alsobacter sp.
CGAGGGCGTCGAGCGCATAGCCGGCACGCGCGGCCTTGCCCTGTTCCACATAGATGCCGAGATCCACGGACCGGCCCGAGCGGGTCGTGAACCTGCCGCCGACGCGGTCGAGCCGGCCGCCGACGAGCGCAAACAGGTAGCTCGGCTTGGGGTGCGGATCGTGCCAGACCGCGAAGTGGCGTCCATCCGGCATTTCGCCGGCGTCCACCGGGTTGCCGTTGCCCAGCAGCACCGGGGCGTCCTCCCGGTCGGCCTCGATCCGGGTCGTGTAAACAGCCATGACGTCGGGCCGGTCGAGGAAATAGGTGATCCGCCGGAACCCCTCGGCCTCACACTGGGTGCAGTAGGTGCCCGACGAGCGGTAGAGGCCCATCAGCCGGGTGTTGGCGGTCGGATCCAGCAGCGTGTCGATCGTCAGCCGGAAAGGCCCCGGCGGCGGCTGATGCAGGGTCAGGCCCTGCGGGGTAGCCACGAGGTGGGTCGCGGCGATGGGCTGGCCGTCGAGGCTCATGCCCTCCAGCACGATCCCGTCACCGTCCAGGACCAGCGGCGCGCCCATCCGGCCGGCCGGGTTCGGCCGCAGGTCGAGAACCGCCCGCACCCGGGTCTGCGTCGGATGCAGCCGCACGTCGAGCGATACGGCGTCGATCAGCCAGTCAGTCGGGCGGTAGTCCTCGAGGCGAACGGCGGCGGCGGTATCGGTGCGCATGGTGGGATCCGGACGGCGTGAACGTCCTTATCGCGTGCGCAGCGACAATGCTCAACTGGCCCGTGCAGCCAGCGGTTCTGCGTGGCGCATCGGCTCGGTATGGCTGACAATCCGCGTGATCTGCGGGATCTGGTTGCGCACCCGATGTTCCAGGGCGTCGACATGCTCGTGCACGGTTGCGACGTCGAGCCCGGGATCGACACGGCAATGATAGTTGACGACCAGCCCGTGGCTCGTTTCCCGCACCCTGACACTGTGCACGTCGGTGACGACGCCGTTGGTCTCTGCGTGCTGGCGCAACGCCTGCGCGACCACTTCGCCACGCTCACCGTCCACATCGGCGCCCGCCAAGTTGGCGACGACCAGCGGCTCGATATGCGTCTCGACCTCGGCGTCGGGCCCGAGCTCGTCGCGGATCGCCGCCTCGAACCGCGACGCAATGACGTGGGCGGCGCCGAGACTCATCCGGCCGTCGACCTCGAGGTCGCAGCTGACGCTGAGCCGGCCACCAAGATCCTGCACGGTGACGTGGTGCACGGGCACGCGTCGGCGGGCGGCGATCAGCAGCACCCGTTCAAGCACCGTCTCGTCGTCGAGAACCCGCGGATTGGTGGTCACGGTCAGCGCCGTGCCGGGGTCGATCGCGCGCACGGCGGCGCCGATCCGGTCCTTGATCTGCGCGATCCGGTCGAGCGGCAGCGTCCGGGACACGCCGACCGTGACCTCACCGAAGGTCTGGGCGCCGGCCGGCCGGACGCGGATGGCCTCTACGGCGACGACGCCCGGAACCGTCTCCACCGCCTCGCGCAGCCGGTCGGCGAGGCCTGCCGGTGCCGTATCAAGCAGCGTGTCCACCGTGCGCTTGGCCAGCCTGAAGCCCGCCACCGCAATGAACACCGCCACGCCGACGGCGACGAGGGCGTCCGCCTGCGGATAGCCCAGCGCCGCAGCGCCGAACGCCGCGAGGACGAGGACGGAATTGACCAGGTCGGAGGAGAAGTGCAGCGCATCGGCTGCAAGCGCCTCGCTGTTGGTCTCGCGTGCCACCTTGGTGAGGCCCCACCAGCGCCAGGCATCGATGACGATCGACACCAGCAGCACCGCCACCGCAAACCAGCTCAGCGTGATCTCGGTCTCACCGGCGACGAGCCGCTGGATGCCGGCAAACGCCACCGCACCCGCCAGCACGAACAGGAAGGCCGTCTCCGCCAGCGCGGCGAGGGACTCGACCTTGGCGTGTCCATAGGGGTGCTCCTCGTCGGCCGGCTTGCTGGCGAGCCGAAGCGCGAAGAACGTGAAGATCGTCGCCGCCACGTCGAGCAGGCTGTGCGCGGCATCGGAGATCAGCGCGAGCGAACCGCTGCTGAGCCCGGCCACACCCTTGCCGATGGTGATCACCACGCTGGCGGCAATCGACCAGATTGCAGCCCGTTCCTTGGTGGCCTGCACCTCGGTGTGTGTCTGCCCGGTCATCGGCATCCCCCTGCGGCGCTGCTGGCGTAGCGGTCCGTATCCGACCGGTCAACGGCGCTTCCCGTACCATGCCGGATGCCGGGGCGCCCGCTGGCGCTGGTCCCGTGCGGCAGATGGCCTATAACCGGCGGCGCGGCCGCCGCGGGCCGCTCGCTTTCACAGCCGGGACA
>JBMOJG010000701.1:0-2349 GCA_049316925.1 Alsobacter sp.
CCAGCCAGATGGGGCGGTTCGAGACGCGCTGGCTGACCGGGGAGCGGAACCTCGCGGCGCTCGCCGATCTCTCCGGCCAGAGGATCGACCGGGTCCATGCTCGGCGTCCGCCAAGAGGCGTGGTCCTCGACATGGACTCCAGCGTCAGCCCCACCCACGGCGACCAGGAGATGAGCGTCTGGAACGGCCACTATGGCTGCACCTGCTACCACCTGCTGTTCGTGTTCGCCATGATGGCCAGCGCCTTCGCGGCGCGCGCCATAGCGATTCCGGCCTAGATGCAGCTCTGTCGTCAGATTCCCAGATAGGCGGCGCGGATGCTGGGATCCGCCGCAATCTCTGCGGCGGTGCCCGCCATGACGACGCGGCCGGTCTTGAGGATGAAGGCCCGGTCGGCGATGGCGAGACTTTCGGCCAGCCGCTGCTCGACCAGCAGGATCGTCAGCCCGGCCTTGCGGATGGTGACCACGGCCTCGAAGATTTCGTCCACGAGCTTCGGCATGATGCCCTGCGACGGCTCGTCGAGCATCAGCAGGCGTGGGCGCGTCATCAGCGCGCGGCTGATGGCGAGCATCTGCTGCTCGCCACCCGACAGGGTGCCGGCGAGCTGGTCGAGCCGCTCCTGCAGGCGTGGGAACAGGGCAAAGACCTGCTCCAGCGGCGCATCCCTGTCAGCCTTGGCGCGGTGCAGATAGCTGCCGAGGCGGAGATTGTCGCGCACGCTCAGCCGCGGAAACAGGCGGCGGTTTTCCGGCACATAGGCGATGCCCAGCGCCGTGATGGCGTGGCCGGGCTGGCCATCGATGCGCTTGCCGTCGAACGTGACGGTGCCGCTGCGCGGCCGCTCCTGGCCGGCGATGGATTTCAGCAGTGTCGACTTGCCGGCGCCGTTGGCGCCGGCGACGACGACGATCTCGCCCTGCGCCACGTCGACCGAGACATCGGCGATGGCCACAAGCCCCTGATAGGCGGTGGTGATGCCCGCAACCTCAAGCAGCACGGTGGCGGTCCCCCAGATAGGCGGCAATCACCGCCTCGTCGCGGACGATGTCGCGGGGCAGGCCCTGGGCAAGCACCTTGCCGAGATGCAGCACCACGGCCCGGTCGACCAGCGGCATCACCACCTCCATGACGTGCTCGACCATCACCACCGTCACGCCGCTGGCGCGGATCTGGCGCACAAGCTCCACGCCCTTTTGCGCCTCGATCGGGGTCAGGCCGGTCATCACCTCGTCGAGCAGCAGCATCTTCGGCTCGGTCGCTAGCGCGCGGGCCATTTCCAGCCGGCGCTTCTCGGACGGCGTCAGTTCGATCGCGGGCGCGTCCGCGCGGCCGTCCAGGCCGGTGAACTCCAGCACCGCATGCGCCTTGCGGCGGGCCTCGCGGGCGCTGGCGCTGCGCACCAGGGCGCCGACGAGGACATTCTCGATCACCGACATGGTCTCGAAGCTGCGCACCACCTGGAAGGTGCGGGCGATGCCGCGGGTGCAGCGCGCCGGGCCGTCGAGCCCGGTGATGTCCTCGCCGTTGAACAGAATCCGCCCTTGGGTGGGCGGAAAGGCGCCGGCGATCAGGTTGAACAAGGTCGACTTGCCGGCGCCGTTCGGCCCGATCAGCCCGAGGATCTCGCCCTGGTGGACCTCCATGCTGACGTCGCTGTTGGCGACCAGCCCACCGAAACGCTGGGTGACGGCCTTGACCTCCAGAAGCGCGCTCATGTGGCAGCTCCCGGCACCGACGTGGCGGCAGGGCGGGCCGGCGCGCGGCGCAGCAGGCTGACCAGGCCCTCGGGGCGGGCGAGCGCGATCACCATGATGAGCACGCCGTAGATGATGAGGTCGACGCCGCTGCCCGAACCGCCCGCATAGCTGCGGGTGAGTTCCGTCAGCGGGATCAGCACGGCGGCGCCGAGAGCAGGACCCCAGAGGGTGCCGATGCCGCCCAGCACAGCTGGCAGCGCCATCAGCAGTGAAAAGTGGAAGCTCATCACGCTGTCGGGGTCAATATAGGAGACGAACATCGCGTAGAACGAGCCGCCTATCGCGGTGAAGAAGGCCGAGATGGCGGCTGCCGCCATCTTGGAGCGGAACACGACGACGCCGAGGCTCTCGGCCGCCTCGGGATTGTCCTTCACCGCCCGCCACCAGTATCCCCAGCGGGAATCCTCGATCAGCCACGTGGCGTACCAGGTGACGCAGGCCAGGCCGAGAGCGAACCAGATCTAGGGCAGCTTGTTGCGGCCGAACTGCAGGCTCGCCCAGCTGTCCTTGCCGGCCGGGATCTGGATGCCGAGCGCGCCGCCGGCCCAGTCCCAGTTGAGCACCAGCAGCAGCGCCGCCTCCGCCACCA